>CAZRAQ010000019.1:0-29474 GCA_964598015.1 uncultured Methanoregula sp.
GGGCTTGTGGCTTAGCCAGGATAGAGCGCCGGGCTTCTAACCCGGATGTCGAGGGTTCGAATCCCTCCAGGCCCGTTAAGAAACTGACATGGTGCCAGGGCAGTAGCTTCCCTTGGTCATGGAACCTGTTTTTTGTGCTTCTCTTTTGACTGAGAGAACACCCCCTCTCTCTCCCCTGCGACCAGGCACCACTGCAGCGCTGACGAAGAGGAAAGTCTGGATGATCAGCCAAAGAAGCCCTGCTTGAAGAGAGAATACGCCAGCTCCAGCAGGACTCTAATAAAAAAGTGATTCAGGCTTCCTCTTCGGTGACCAGGGTCACGTCAGAGATGTTGTGCTGGCGGAGCGCCAGTTTCTTTGCCTTGAAGATGTTCTTCCCTTCCTTTCCTATCGCGATACCACGGTCTTCCGACCTGACCTCGATGTGGGCAACCTGCCCCTCGTCGTCATTCTCAAACCCTACCGCAACGACCTGCGCGGGGAGGAAGCAGTTTTTGAGGAACTGTTCAGGGTTCGGAGAGTACTCCACTACCTCGATCTTTTTCCCCATGACTTCCATTGCTTTCTTGATGCTGGCCCCTTTCTTCCCGATCGCCAGACCCATCTCGCCTGGATTGACCACAAAGATGAGCCGGTTGTTTCGGTCATCGATGACGCAATCCCGACTGCCCGCACCGGTGAGACGTTCAAACTGCGATATGAGGCGCATGCAGTCCTCGGTCAGTACGATCTCCGCCATCTCATGCCCTCTTCAGATTGAGAAGGTCCGACTCCCCGGGATCAACGACAGCAAGTGCACTGACCATGAACGGCTTTCCGCATGCCTTTCCGAGCTGGACGCTTGATCCTTCAAAGGTATACAGAAACAGTCCTTCTCGTGAGGAGAGGGATTTCCTGAATTTTTCCGGGCAGTTGCCGGCAACAACGACCATCTGTGCCTTGCCCTCATTGATACATTGTTCGGTTTGGTTCTGGCCAAGAATGACATCGCCGGTCTTGATGGCCCTTCTCAACGATACATTAAAATCCATTGCAATTCTCCTAGTTCAAAGGTTTCGCGATAAGTTTTACATCCCCGGTACCGAGCTGGATCGGCTGTCCAACGATGACGTTCTCGGTCACCCCGGACAATTCATCGATCTCGTTTGCCACAGCCGCATCGAGAAGGTGGTTCACCGTGACCTCGAATGCAGCCCTTGAAAGCACACTCTCTTTCTCCCCGGCTATTCCATGACGCCCAATCTGTTTGACTTCGCCTTCCATGCACATCATGTCAGCGACCAGCATAATATGGCGCACATCGACAAGGATACCCTGCTCGCCGAGCGTGGAGAGTGCTTCATGGATGATTGCATTCCTGGCAGCCTCGATCCCAAGCACCTGCGAGATCTCGCTGATGTTGTTGGTGCGGGTACGGGTGGTATCCACACCATCAACCTCAAACACGTCTTTAATGTTGGAGCCTTCAGTATAAAGGATATACTCTCCGCTCTCCTTTCTGACCACGACACGTTCGATGTCATCGATCCCCTGCACGATCACATTCCTGACATGCTCCGCGAGCTGGAACAGGTTCTGGTAACTCTCCCTGTCTTTTGGCATGAAGAGTATCGTTGCCGTCTTGTCTTCCATCTCGAATTCAAAGTCACGATAGTGACGGCGCTCCCGGATCTTCTTTGGCGCGACTTCGAGGATGGTGGAGGGTGTTATCTTTCGCTTTTCACAGACCGCGGTGTTGAGATGGACAACGATCTGCATGTTTTCCATGTCGATCGTGATATCCCCAAACTCGTGGAGCGGGGCGGCTTCTATCTGCCAGCTGACTTCCCTCGCCCGGTCCCTGTCGACCCCATATTCCGTTTCGAGGAAGATAGTCATCGTCGGGGTGCTCGGTTCCTTCCGCGCGTCCATGATCTCGATCAAGCGGGGAAGCCCCAGGGTGACGTTGATCTCGGCCACCCCTGCATAGTGGAACGTCCGCATCGTCATCTGTGTGCCAGGCTCCCCGATCGATTGTGCAGCAATGATTCCCACCGCTTCACAGGGTTGGATCCGGGTGTTCTGGTATTCGTTGTTGACACGGTCCATGATCTGGTCAAACTGGGAAGGGGTGATCTTTTTTCCTTCGAGGAACTTCCGCAGCTGCTCCTTTGTCTTCACAGGGAGATCAGTCTCGTCGATTCTTGTCTCCTGATCCGCGAGCATCTTACACCTCCTCCTTGAGAATGCTCTCTACAATTCCCTTCACATCGACCGGATCACCAAAACTGCTCTTCATGGGATCGGTCCCGTCTTCTCCGTACCTGAACTGGATGATCCTTCCGCCGGTTGTCCTGACCGTTCCGTCATACGCGACTTTGAGGTCCTGGAGGGCATTGATCATTCGCCGTTGCAGGTAGCCGCTCTGGGAGGTACGGACCGCCGTATCCACAAGACCCTCACGACCACCGATTGCATGGAAGAAGAATTCAGTCGGATTCAGGCCGCCTTTGTAACTGTGCTTGATAAATCCATGGGCATCGGATCCGCGGTCCCCCTTCTTGAAATGGGGGAGGGTACGTTCATCGTAGCCACGCATGATCCGCTCACCACGGACGGACTGCTGCCCGACACACCCTGCCATCTGGGTCAGGTTGAGCATCGATCCACGGGCACCGCTCACGGCCATCACCACGGCGCTGTTCCCAAGGCCA
Organism: uncultured Methanoregula sp.; assembly: GCA_964598015.1. GTDB lineage: Archaea > Halobacteriota > Methanomicrobia > Methanomicrobiales > Methanospirillaceae > UBA9949. Next base: position 2,694 of record CAZRAQ010000019.1, read on the forward strand.
AGGTGCCTGCCTGCAATCTCGCCGGTCCGGTCACGGGCTTTTCCAAGGACCTGCATGATCTGCATTTCGAGTGTCTCGTCAGGTGTCCTGCCCGGCATCGGTTCGAGCTGCCCATCTTCGTAGATGTTGATGCGCCGCTGGACATCGAGGACTGCATTGGAGAGGACCTCATCGATCTGGCCGTACTCCGTCCGGGAGAGGTCTTCATCATCAATGCCAAAGGAGAACCCGTCGAGCATGATTGAACGGATTGCCAGGTGCGTGATATCATCGATGAAGTCGGCTGCCCGCTTCATCCCGTACTGGCGGATGATGCGGTGGACAATCTGGCCGTCGAATGCACCGATGGCTTTCTTGTCGATGGTCCCTGATTCGAGTTCCCCGTCCATGACACGGACATATGCATCGCGATCACAGAGCTCTTTCCGGCAGGTATCGCAGTTCTGGCATGAACTCGCTTTGAAGACCATGTTGAGTTCTTTTGGCAGAATCGTGGAGAATACCTGCTTGTTGCTCCATAATGCAACCCCATCTTTTACCAGTCCCGGTTCAGGGAGTTGCTCGACGCTGATATTTTTCAGGAGATACAGAGCTTCACTTTTTGTGAACCAGCGGATCGTGTTCGTAAGGAGGAAGATCCCGGATATATGGTCATGGATCCCGCCAATGATGGGGCCGCCGAACCGGGGTGAGAGGATATTCTCCTCCACCGCAACGAGTATCGCTGCCTCAGCTCTTGCTTCTTCAGTCTGCGGGATATGGAGGTTCATCTCATCCCCGTCAAAATCGGCATTATACGGGGGACAGACCGCGGGGTTGAGACGGAACGTCCTGCCATCCATCACCTTTACTCGGTGAGCCATGATACTCATCCGGTGAAGCGAGGGCTGCCGGTTGAAGAGGACGATGTCCCAATCCCGGATCTGCCGTTCAACCGTCCACCCGGGTTCAAGCTGCTCGGCTACGGTGTCCAGGTTCCCCTCTGCGAGACGGAGACGCCGTTTATCCGGCCTGATCACATAATTGGCACCGCAGGGAGCGGTAAGGGTCGTCCTGACGGGTCCGTTCAGGACCATCTGTTTCAGATCATCGATGTTGTAGGGGGTGACCTGAACAGGAATGGACATCTCGTTTGCCACGGCCAGGGGAATTCCGACCTCGATCACGCTCAGGTTCGGGTCGGGAGAGATGACGGTCCTGGCAGAGAAGTTGACACGTTTCCCTGAAAGGGATCCCCTGAAACGGCCATCTTTCCCCTTGAGACGCTGGGAGAGGGTCTTTAATGGTCTTCCGCTCCGGTGCCGGGCAGGGGGACAGCCGGCAACTTCGTTGTCGAGGTAGGTAGTCACGTGGTACTGGAGCAGCTCCCAGAGATCTTCGATGATGAGCTGGGGTGCCCCGGCATCCTGGTTCTCCTTGAAACGCTGGTTGATACGGATGATATCCACCAGTTTATGGGTGAGATCGTCTTCAGAACGCTGCCCGTTTTCAAGAATGATTGACGGCCTCATGGTGACGGGTGGAACCGGCAATACGGTAAGTATCGTCCACTCCGGCCTGGCGACTTCGGGATTGATCCCGAGGTGCTTGAGATCTTCATCAGGAATTTTCTCAAGGCGTGCCCTGATATCTGCAGGGGTGAGCTTATGCTCCACCTTCTTGCCTTCTTCGAGCAGGATCTCGGAGAAGGTGGTAGGTTTCTCGAAATTGATCTTGAGCTGCTGCTCCCCGCAGTGGGGGCAGACACGCTCCTTTTTGATATCTTTTTCAGAGAGGACATCCCCTGTCAGGTCATCCTCCGTCCCCACGACCTTCATGATCTCTTCAGGCGAGAGGAGCAACTTGCTGCAACTCCGGCAGGTCACACGGAGAAGTTTTCGTATCATCCGCGTGTACCCGACATGAATTACGGGCTTGGCGAGCTCGATGTGGCCAAAGTGACCCGGACATTCGCTTGCCTTCTGGTCACAGGTCTTGCATCTGAGCCCGGGGTCGATGACCCCCAGGTTCAGATCCATCAGTCCCTGGGGGTAGGGAAATCCGTCATCATCATAGGTGTCCGCCCAGATAATCTTCCGCACACTCATTGTGCGGATCTCTTTTGGTGAGAGGAGGCCGAATTCTATTTTTCCGATACGTTTTGGACTTGGCATACGACCTGTTCCTCCTATACCACATCTTCCAGTTTCATTCGGGGAGCTATACCCATACTCTTCATCTCGTCAAGCAGGAGCTTGAACGCATAGGACATCTCGACAGGGTAGATATCGGTCTCTCCACCGCAGGAGAGACACCGGGTAGTATTGGCTTTCCGATCAAGCATTGCCACCATGCCGCAGTGTGCGCAAACATACTCCTGCACCTTGTCTGATTCATCGAGAAGCCGTTCCTTGAGTGCCATTGCGGCACCGTGACCGATCATGACATCACGCTCCATCTCTCCGAAACGGAGCCCTCCTTCCCTGGCCCTGCCTTCTGTCGGCTGACGCGTCAGTACCTGGACAGGCCCTCTTGACCGGGCATGCATCTTGCTGGAGACCATGTGGTACAGTTTCTGGTAGTAGATGACACCCACGTAGATATCAGCCTTGAACCGCTTCCCGGTGATTCCATCAAACATCACCTCGCGCCCGGTATGTGAGAAACCGAGTTCCTTGAGTGAACCCCTGAGTGCCGATTCCTGCGCTCCTGAAAATGCGGTAGCGTTGATCCGGTGACCTTCAAGAGATCCGACTTTCCCCCCGATCATCTCAAGCATGTGCCCGATGGTCATGCGGCTCGGGATGGCATGGGGGTTGATGACGAGATCAGGGCTGAGACCCGATTCGGTGAATGGCATATCTTCCTGTGTTGCTATCAGGCCGATGACCCCTTTCTGCCCGTGCCTGGAAGCGAACTTATCCCCGACTTCAGGAATTCGAAGGTCCCTTGTCCTGACCTTGACCAGCCGGGAACTGTTCTCTCCTTCCGTGATGATAACGGTGTCAACGATACCCCGCTCGTTGCTTCTCATCGTGACGGAGGTATCCCTCCTTTTTTCGACCGTGATGAGATCGCTTGTAGGCTCTTCGAGGAATCTGGGAGGGGAGGTCTTCCCGATCAGGACGTCTTTTTCGTTGACAACGGTCTCAGGATTGATGACCCCGTCATCATCGAGGTTTTTGTAACTCTCTGCACCATGAGCTCCGGTCACCTCTTCATCCGGTATCTCGATCCGATCCACCTGGCCTCCGGGATATCTCCGTTCTTCACCCTCGTAGGTCCGGAAGAAATGGGATCTCCCAAGACCGCGATCGATGGACGCCTTGTTGAAGATCAACGCATCTTCAATATTGTATCCCTCAAAACTGAGGATTGCAACCACGAAGTTCTGTCCGCCAGGGCGATCATCCGAGCCGATCAGGTCCGAGGTCTGCGTGTGGACAATAGGGCGCTGGACATAGTGCAGCAGATGGCCCCGCGTATCGGGCCTGAGCTTCATGTTCGAAGTGCCAAAGCCGAGTGCCTGCTTTACCATCCCTGCACCCATCGTGACACGGGGACTTGCATTATGCTCAGGGAAAGGTACATGAGCGGCACCTATACCAAGAATGAGCGACGGGTCAATCTCAAGATGCGTATGTTCCGGTGTGATCTGTGAAGGCTCCATTGCGATGAAAAGGTCTTCCTCTTCCTCGGCATCGATCAGCTCGATCATTCCTTTCCGTATGAAATAGGAGAAGTCAATCTCCTTTTTGCTGAGCTTCTCGATCTCGTCAGAACTCATCAGGGGTTTTCCAGAATGGAGCACGATTAAGGGGCGCCTGGCCCGGCCTCGGTCGGTGTGAATCACCACGTCGTTATTGAACTCCTTGTGGGAGATGTTCACTTCAGTTGAAATCGCTCCCTGGCGGCGCATGTTCCGGATTTGGGTAACGAATGCTTTTGGATCATCGATGAGACCAATCAGGGCTCCATCGACAAATACCCGTGCCTTCTTCATCGTACATCACCACGTATATGTTCAACACCAAGGGTGTAGAGCATCCGCACCACTTCATCCTCGTCAGGTACTCCGCGGCTTATCTCTACCATCTGGGCAAAATTCTTTACAAGACCGCAGTTCGGTCCTTCCGGTGTCTCACTCGGGCAAATCCTGCCCCACTGCGTAGGGTGCAGATCACGCGCTTCAAAATGTGGCTGTGACCTTGACAGCGGAGAGATGACCCTGCGCAGGTGTGACAGGACGCTCATGTGGTCTATACGATCGAGGAGCTGAGACACACCGGTCCTTCCCCCGACCCAGTTCCCTGTTGCAAGGGGATGCAGGAGTCGCTCTGTCAGCACATCTGCCCTCACTGCCGTGCCGATGGAAAGGTCACGGTGACGCATGCTTGCCCGCTCGAGCTGGTACTTGATGTCACGGGTGAGCCTGTTCAGGGAGATACGGAAGAGGTCTTCCATGAGGTCCCCTGCAAGCTTCAGCCGCTTGTTTGAGTAATGGTCCTTGTCGTCGATCCGCCGCTTTGCAAGAACGAGATCGAAGCAGGCCTCAGCCATCCGCCCTAGGAAGTGCGCTTTGGCAAGCCTTACTTCTGCCACCGCCTCAAGATACCCTTCATCATCTTCTTTCAGAGTAGCCGGCATCAGGTAATTGAGGTGGGGGAGCAGATAGTTGTCAAGGACGAACTCGGCCCGTTTCCTCTGGTAATCCCTTGTCTGGTTCGGGGCAAGCTTCTTTCCCACGTACATGACGCCCCCCTCAAGGCTGTCGCATTCGCTCTCCTCAAGGTTCTGCATCATGAAAGTCAGAATATCCTCATCGTTTGATACCGCATTCACAATTTCGTGATCGCTCACGAGACCGAGCGATCGCATAAGATCAACAAATCTGAGGTGCCCGGCAACTGAGGGAAAAGAGACCTCAAGCAGGTTTTTCCTGTTCCTCTCGACCACTACAAGGGCACGGTAACCGCGAAACTGCGAGAACACCTTTGCTACATAGATGCGCTCATTGTAGCGTTCGGTAAATTCGGTCATGATCTTGTTCGAGGCGAGATCTTCAAGGGTCATCAGCACGCGCTCGGTACCGTTGACGATAAAGTATCCGCCCGGATCGAACGGGTCTTCCCCATGCGATATCCGCTCTGCATCGCTCATCCCGTAGAGATTGCAGGATGCAGATCCGACCATGATCGGGAGTTGCCCGATGGTGGTGACAACCGGATCCTGCCGATCCTCCCCCTGCACGAGGGTCAACTCGAGCATGATCGGTGCTGCATAGGTAAGGTTTCTCAGCCGTGCCTCACTGGGAAAAAGGTCACCCTGTGACCCATCGGCTTCTCTCACCAGTGGTTTCTTTACTTCGATCTTTCCGAGCTCTACCCAGACAGGTTCAGTACTTTTACCGCGAATCTCAATATCGGTATCAATAATCTTCTGCTCATTGACCACCTTCTGGAGATTTGCCTGGAGAAAATTGTTGAATGAGTCGAGCTGGTGGCGCGCAACATGCTCACGTGAAAAATACGCCTTCGATAATACGCTCCGGTCTATCAGAGATATCAGCCCCGCCCTTTATTTCTTCGGTCGCTTAATGACAAGTCGGTACGATTCTGCTCTTCCGGCTGTGTGACTGGTTCGGATGATCCGGATCACATCACCGGGTTTTGCCCCGATTGTTTTCACGGCAGGATCATCATGGTAAATTCTCGGGATTTGTTCACTGGTAATAGTAAACAAGGAGAGCAACCCGGTCAGCTCCTCCTCGGTCATGATCTGGTGATCTGGGACCATCGCATGATCCAGCACATTTAATCGTGTGCTCATTGTAAAACCCCCCTGATTGCAAGAACATTCATCGTCGTCAGATACCTCGTTTCTGAAAAATTCGCCCGCTTTGCGGCAGCGGGCCCGGAGGGATTTGAACCCCCGACCACCTGGTTAAAAGCCAGGCGCTCTACCGAACTGAGCTACGAGCCCACCCTGTCGCGCTGTACAGCATTAATACCATGCGCGAAAACTATATAAATATATTTTTATAACATACCTGTTCCTGCATCATGATAGGTGGATTCGGAATCGCAGATTCATAGCATGAACCCCTTCCTGCAGGAAGGTATACCTTTTAGAATACTTATTTAATCAAAAGAAATAAATAAGTCCATCAACTTTCATGGCAGATATCACCTCGTGGCTGAAAAAAAACCTTGCATCCTTCGAACCTGATGAATTCCTCGCACTCAATGCCACGCGGCATCTTGGAAAATCTGAGCAGGCAAAACTATTCTCTCCCGAAATTGAAAAGATGCGGACTGCCGAAGGGAGATGGTACGAGGCCATCATGTATGAGATGTTTCTCAAAATGGCACTCGAGTCTGATGATATCAAAGCGCTTGCGCTCAAGGGGGTGGATGTGCCTCACGGATGCAGGCAGCGGATAAAACTCGGCCAGAACGGACTTTTCTATTCACGGTGCGGTGATATCACGGTGCGGGGAAACGGGCAGGATCTCGCAGAATTCGATCTCTTTTTTGTCGATCACAATAACCACGTCGGATTTGCAGAAGTGGTGACATCTGGTTCGGACATGAAGGAATTCGAAGAGGAGATAGCATACAAACGGACGCTTCTGGGGTATCTTTTCAATCAGAAAGAGGTCACCTTCCTCCTGATATCGTCATTTGATGTGACGAATTATGTCGTTGGAAGACGCCTTGTCAGAACACCGCGTACCCTCAATATCCAGACCGCGTCCTGCGAAGAGATAAAATCCAAGATCGTACACAGAAAAACGGGTCATACCTATACAAGGCCGCAAAAGCATGAAAAATTTATTCTCGCCCGGGATATTCCCCTCTGCCATCCCTTCGATTACGAGCGGTATCATGAATATGAAAAGAAAAAAGTCTTCTCCGGGATAGCATCGGGGAACGGGAGAGGAGATCGCCAGGCCCCTCCGGTTGATACGGGGAGACTTGTCAAGAAGATTCTCTACGGTTCGCTTTATCCATCGGCTATCCGTTCGGTCTGTAAAAACCATGCGTTCATCATTCGGGGTGAACAGATAGGCTATACCGATATCATGGCCAATTACTCAAAAGCAGTGCTTGCCACCGATCTCCCGGGATTTGATCCCATCATCTACCTGCGGAACAGGAGGAAGCAGGAATACCTGAAGATGGTCCAGAACGGAGATGGAGACTTCAAATTCGAACGATACACCCCTCCCAAGGTGGGTTTCTTTCTCTGGCTTGAATCACTGCAACCGAGTCTTGGTGCACGGATAACCACAGGTCTCCTCGATGCATTCTCGCAGAAAGGGTCTGTCTGAAAAAGGGACAGCCATTGAAAGGACCTCAATTGTTCTCCCATTACAGGACATTGCAGTTCGTTTGTTCCGCTGACTGCCCCTGCTAGTTCAAATGAATGTGAAAATTCCGGGAAATGAACAATTGGCGCATCATGTTTTTACTCCGGAGAGAAACGTTTTTTTGTGGTTTTTCTGTAAAGCATGAAGGATATTCATTCCTGCTTTCTTATCTCACCAAATGGACGAGATCGTTATCCCGGACCCGTTGCCGTTTCATAATTCCCTCCCAGGAGGCAGCTATTCCTGAATGGGGGGGGCCTGAAAAAATAATCCGGAAAGATTCCCGGAGTGAGATCCTTATCCTCTACTATCAGTCGAGAAGCACAGTGAGTGCCTCGTCTGCATAGGCATCCATGACATAGGGTATGCCAGACACTTTGGATGCGTCCTCGGTAAGTGCCATGAGGTCGTCCCTTGAGATCACTTTTATATTGAAGTTTCTGCTCCCTGCCATGATCTGCTGGAGCCCGACACGGAACTTCTGGGCATAGGTATAGATACCAATTGCACCCATCGGGATATCCTTGAACTTTGACCCGTATTTTTCCTTGAGTTCCTCGTAGGTGACAAAGATCTCTTCCGGAACGCTGCCGTACTTGGAGACCGACTTTGGAAGTTCGCCAGCCTTGATCCACTTCTCAATGTTCTTGCCAACCATTCCTGGGATCATCAGCCCTCTGCCCATGCAGACCGCTTTCACATACGGACTGCCCATGGCGATTGCCTTAAAGACGTTCGGTTCATCGGAGAACCCGCCAGCCATTGCAATATCAGGGACACGGATACCGCGCTTCTTCAGCAGCTCGCAGTACTCATACGCAAGGGACTGGATGTAGAATGTGGGAATACCCCATTCGTTCATCATCGGCCAGGGGCTCATTCCTGTCCCACCAGGTGCACCGTCAATGGTAAGGAGATCGATCTTTGCTTCGGCACTGTAGCGTATGGCCATGGCAAGTTCGACTGCGGAATAAGCACCGGTCTTGAGAGTGACCCGCTTGAACCCGATATCGCGGAGCCGGTCTACTTCTTCGAGAAAACCTTCCTTTGACACAAACCCGAGACGTGAGTGACGTTCGAACTCCTTTATTGCTCCTGCCTTGAAGGCCACCTGCATATCTGAGCGGGTGGGATCAGGCACGACAATATAGCCTCTCTTCTTGAGCTCGATAGCCCGGTCAAGTGTCTTGACTTTGATCTCTCCCCCGATGCATTTTGCACCCTGCCCCCATTTGAGTTCAATGGTGTCGAGGTTGTGCTTTGAAGATACGTATTCAGCAGTGCCAAGGCGGGTGTCCTCGACATTCATCTGGACGAGCATCTCCCCATAGCCTTCGTGGAATTTTTTATAGATCTCGATGCGCCGGTCCATTTCAGGAGATCTCTTCACTTTCCCTTTACTGTCCAGCTCGAGCGCCGGGTCCACACCACAGACGTTTTCACCGCAGACAATGGTGATGCCTGATATGGCAGCCCCGATGGCAAAATGTTCCCAGTTGATCCGGGCGATATCGGTTGAGCCGAGGGCTCCCGTGAAGATGGGGAGGCGCATCTTCACTTTTTTATCCCAGCCGTACTCTGTTGCGGTATCAACGGAATAAAAGACGGCAGTGTCAGAACCAATCTCGGTCCCTTCGGGGAGTCCCTTGGCCCCCATGGCATATCCCTGGATATTCAGATGAGAGTAGTCGATCGGGTAGTTCTTTTCCGCTCCAGCGGTGATCTCCCCGAATGGTCCGGGATAGAGGACCTCTCTCCCGCGGAACGAGGAAAGCCAGATCTCACAACTTCCCTTGCACCCGTCAAGGCACCGTGTACAGATTCCTGACATCGGGACGACATCGCGTGAACGGTTTGTCGTGCCGGTCGCTTCATTGGCATTTGGCTGTCTGAGGTTCATTCATCTCTCTCCTTTTGCTCATTTTCTTTGCAATTGAAGTAGGTTTGGGTTCCTGTCCTCCCAAACGTAACATTAATCTACCCTTCTCACACTTATAAGCGCTTGCCTTCCTCCCTATTATAATGATTGTGGTCTCATCCAGGAATATCCCTGACCTCGCGTCTGAAGAAAAAAACAGCAGGGATGAATAAAAAAAGGAGTATTACAGTTCCACCAGTCGGTATTCCCCGCTCCCGAGTCCTATCTGTTCCGCATACCGGATCTGCAGGTACCCATCCGTTCTCTTTCGGAGCCCCTGGAACTTGTCTTCTCCCTTCCCAAGGTTCACCGTGAGTGCTGAATCCCGGAGCCCTTGCTGCCCGTTGACTAGATCGAAACTGGCTGCATCAATGGCCACGGGATCACGTGATGCAAGAAAACCGATATCGGGGACTATTGGTGCATCACTCCAGGGGACACAATCGCAGTCAGGGGTGATATGAGTAAGGAAATTGAGATACCCGGTCTTCTTGCCAAGTGCAGCCCCGTATGCATACTCCACCAGTTTCTCGGTAAAGAGAGGGATTTCTGTTTCCCAGTCAAGATCAATGGCCTGTTCAGGGCAAACCGTCATGCATTCAAAACATCCTATGCAGAGGTCATGATCAATCACCGATTTTCCATCGACGAGGCCTGTTGCAGAACGCGGGCATGCGACAAGGCATTTCCCGCATCCTATGCATCTTTCCTCAAGAACAAGGGGCTTTGCAGCATGTTGTTCCTGCTTTCCGGCAGGAGGTGCACATCCCATGGCAAGGTTCTTGATCGCGCCCCCGAACCCGGCGACTTCGTGCCCTTTGAAATGGGAGAGCACGATAAGGGAGTTCACATCAGCGATATCCCCGGAGACCAGTACCCTTTCGAAGTGCGGTTTGCCTATCTTCACTTCACGATAATTACCGCCCCGTATCCCGTCCGCGATGATCAGGGGGGCTGCAACTGTCGCAAAGGAGAAACCATGCTCAAGAGCGGTCATGATGTGATCAACTGCGTTTGAACGGCTCCCCCGGTAAAGGGTATTGGAATCGGTAAGAAACGGTTTTCCCCCATACTCGCGGATTTTTTCGACTACCTGGCGTGCGAAGACAGGGGAGACATAGGAATTGTTCCCCTTTTCTCCAAAATGAATCTTGATGGCTACGGGGGCATCTGCATCAATGCATTCTCCAAGTCCAGCGGCTTCGAACAGCGCACGGACCTTGGCAGCTGCGTTCTGGCACGGATCACGGGCCTTCAGCCCCATAAAAAAGACGTCCCGGCTCATGTCTTTCCTCAGGGCCTGATGTTCAATGTGAAAGCCAATAATAGTACTGGTGCAAGAAAATCATCCGAAAACGAGAGGAGCCCCGGCAGGGCATATGGCACCTGAATCACCCGGTTCACTGTCCTCAAAGGATTTACCGATACCCAAACACGGTTGAGGTTCAGATGAGGACGATTTGCTCCTTATGGGGGAGAGTGAAGATTAAAAAAAGTGTAATGAATTACTCCCTTTTCCCCATCTGGTGGTCCAGCCAGAAGAGGTGCCCGGGGATGTTTCCAACGATCTTAATCTGGGCAAGGATATCGTTGGCATTCGCCTCTTCTTCGACCTGCTCCTTCACGAACCAGGCGAGGAAATTTGTCGTGCCATGATCCTTTTCCTTCTGGGACAGTTCCACGAGCGCATAGATGAGTCCGGTCACCTTCATCTCGTGTTCACATACCTGCTCAAAGACATCCTGGGCGGATTTCCAGGGAGTCTTTGGCGCATCGATTGCAGTGAGCTTCGGTTTTCCTCCTGCCTCGATTATGTAGTCATAGATCTTTATGCCGTGCGCCATCTCTTCCTTTGCCTGGAGCCGGAGCCACTTAGCAAATCCTTTCATGGGGATTGACTCGAAGTAAGACGACATGGCAAGATAGAGATACGAAGAGAAGAATTCGGCATTCACCTGTTTATTGAGTGCATCTTCAACTGACTTTTTCAGCATTTTTGTTCTCCTTTACTACCGGAATGTTGGTGTGTTTTCTTTTAATCCTTTCGAACAGGTACATTCCCCTGCAAAATCCAAACAAACAGGGGACCTCATTTTTATTTCCTGACTGATACCGATGCTGTTTGGTCAAAGGGATTCGTCCGCAGGGCAAGCAGGAATAGACCGGGATACTTCTTTATCGGAAATTCATCATATCGATCAACGGTTTCCAGAGAGTGCAGCGCACCCGGATCAGATCCCAGTGGCGTGAGCCAGGACTGAAATCCGAACGCTGGAGATCCAGTCTGAGCTGCCAGCCGGTTCCCATCAGCTCGGGTCGCTTATATCGAATAATGACTGATGGAATGAGACGCACGTGTGCAGTCCTTGACGTGGACTAAAGAGAGAGAAAAGTGAATTATTGCCTGGCTGTCGCCCTGGTGAGCAGCTCGACATTGCTTTTTGTGAAAAATCCCTCAAACCCCTCATAGCGTTGGATATATTCATTGACGATCATCGTGTGAGGGGAGGGGACCGAAAAGGTCTGTCTCAGTCCTTCCTCCTCTGACCCTACCAGTTGGACAAGAAACTCCATGCCATCTTTTAAAAGGGCATTGTAGGTGTCTCCGATATGATCGGTTTTGAATGCCATGTGGTGGACTCTTGTCCCATAATTTTGGATGAACATCTCGGTGGGTCCCGGGTCTGTATCTTCCCTGAAGGGTTCTATTCCGGAGGTGAAGACCATCGCAAAGTCGTCTTTTGAGAGCCGCGCCACGCTGGTGATAGAGTTTAAGGATTTGACAAACACGGCAAAATCAAAGGAGTAACTGGTGAACTCCATGAACTCAAGGATTGCATCGTTCCGCTCGAGAGCCCTGACCCGGGTTGCAGTATGGTCGAGCCCGTGGATATTGGCCAGGTGCGGCAGGGCAGGTTTTTCCAGGGAGAGTGGAAGAGGTACTGCATTGTGAGGGGCATACTCCCCCTTCTCTCCCGTCCATTCGATAAAACCGAGGGAATTTCCGGTATATCGGGAGGGGAGTGTCTGGATAAATCGATACGAGGGATATTCAAGAATACCGGGGGTCATGAACCGGACTCCCCGCCCCCCCTGGATCTCCACATACTCTTCGAGACGGGTGGTCCGGAATACGAACGTTTCAAGACGGGTGTTGGGTAATTTTTTGGTTTTTCCGGCAACATTCACCGTATTGAACGGATTATCACCTTTTTTCCTCGCCCTGACAAGCAGGGATGCAGAATCCCTTGTTTTCAGCACCCAGGTCGTGTATGATTCATCCTCGAAACAGGCACCTGCAGTAAACCCGGTAGAGCGAAGAAGTTCTGAGACAGCCGGATTCAGCCGTCCGGGTTCAGTATTGATGATGACCGCGTCAAGACCTTGTACGAGCCCTTCAAGTCCCAGGTCTTTTCTCAACCTGAGAAGAGGGGGGATCCGGGCAGCGAGAACCTGCTCCTGCCGGGCCATAAAAACTTCCTGTGACATCACATCTCCTTTATTGATCGTACTTTTTCGGGATCATCTTGTGATTCTAGAAAATGAAGGGGATATGACACATATTATTGTTGGCAAACGGGAAAAATGGAAGAGGGGTTCCTTATGCCATTTCAGCATACTTTGCCGGGTCTGTATCAAACTTTTTCTTACATCCCGGCGCACAGAAATAGTAGGTCCTGCCTTTGAATTCACTCGTGAATTTCGCGGTCTTTTCATCAACCGTCATTTTGCAGATCGGATCGATGGCCATTCCTTTCACCTCTGATTCTTCCCTTTCTTTGCAGGGGGTATATACCTTTTCAACAAGAGGGAGAGGGTGACCACGGTCACAGAACTCGCTGCCATTGCAAACGCTGCAAGCACCGGGCTGAATGTGTACCCGGTAAACGGGTACAGAACTCCCGCAGCAAGCGGAATGAGGACTGAGTTGTAGGCAAACGCCCAGAAGATATTCTGCTTGATGCGGCTCATCACTTTCCGGGAGAGTTGTATGGCAGCGACAGCATCGATGAGGTCGTCTTTGATCAGCACGATATCGCCGCTCTCTATCGCGACATCCGTCCCGCTCCCGATCGCGATCCCTACGTCTGCCCGTGCGAGGGCGGGGGCATCATTGATGCCATCCCCGACAAAGGCGACCACATCACCGGCGCCCTGGAGCGCTTTTACCTCCCTTTCTTTGTCCTGAGGGAGCACTTCTGCAATAATCCGGCTGATTCCCACCTGGCGTCCCACTGCTTCCGCGGTCCTCTTGTTGTCACCTGTTATCATCGCCACGGAAAGCCCCATGTCGGTGAGGTCCCGTATTGCCTCAGCAGTAGTTTCTTTGACGGTATCGGCAATTCCAATGATGCCTGCGACTCGGCCGGCCACTGCGACAAGCACGGCGGTCCTCCCCTCCTCTTCGAGACGGATGATCTGCTGATCGATTTCTGTTGGTATCGCAACGCTTTTTTCGGCGAGGAGCACCCTGTTTCCGACCAGGACTTCCTCTCCAAGGACCCGGGCAGCCACGCCTTTCCCCCCAAACGTGATAAACTCCCCTGATTGCTCGATCGGGACCCGCATCTCCCCGGCTTTCCTGACTATCGCATCAGCGAGGGGGTGGGATGCATTCCTCTCTACACTCGCGGCAAGGGACAGGAGGGTCAGGTCATCTACATCCGCAGGGACCACGTCAGTCACCGCCGGTTTTCCCCTTGTCAGGGTTCCTGTCTTGTCAAATAGTACGGTTGTCAGGTGATCTGCGACTTCGAGCGCTTCACCGTTTCTGATCAGTATACCGAGCTCTGCCCCTCTTCCCACCCCAACGGTGACGGCAGTAGGCGTAGCCAGGCCGAGTGCGCACGGGCAGGCCACCACAAGTACAGAGATGAGAGCAGTAAGAGCAAAGAGGAGGGTTGCACCCATGAGGAAATACCAGGCTGCAAATGCGCCGATGGCTATGAGCAATACGACAGGGATAAAATAGGAGACCGCAACATCAGCAATCCGCTGGACAGGCGGTTTCGTGGCCTGGGCTTCCTCAACAAGGCTGATGATCTGGGCGAGCACCGTGTCTTTGCCGACCTTTTCTGTCCTGAAGGTGAAGATACCGTTCGTATTCAGGGTTCCTCCAATCACCTTGGACCCTATTTGCTTCAGGACAGGGATCGGTTCTCCAGTTATCATCGATTCGTCAACGTAACTCTCTCCCCCGGTGACTTCTCCATCGACCGGGATCTTTCCGCCGGGTTTGACAATGACGAGATCCCCGGTCGCAACATCCTCAATCGCGGTCTCTGTTTCATTTCCATCACGAATGACCAGGGCAGTCCGTGGACGGAGCCCTACCAGTTTCCTGATCGCCTCGGAAGTGCGTCCCTTGGCACGTGCTTCAAGGTACCTTCCGAGTATCAGAAATGACGCGAGCATGATGGCCGTATCGTAGAACATGAAGTCATGGGTCAGCACGATACCAAGGGTGCCAAGAACGCTCGCTCCGTACGCGACACCGGTGCCCATCGCGTACATCACATCCATGTTGAGGGTCCGGTTCCGGAGTGCGGTCCGTGCGGCGCGGAATATCGGATAGGCCACGTAGAAGAAGACAGGGGTGGAAACCACGAGCATGAACCATGAGAGCGTGTGCATCGGGACCGGCAACGGGATGAACATCAGGAGAAACAGGGGGATACTGACCGCAAACCCGACAGAAAAGCGCCTTACCTTATCGGAGAGATCCCGCTGCCGTGCCTTCTCCTCTGCCTCAGGAGAGAGATCCTCGGCGATACCCAGGTACTGGTACCCTGCCTCTTCGATCACACCCTTCATGTCCTCGGTTGAAGAGACAGACGAATTATAGGTCACATATGCCTTCTCCGTTGCAAGGTTGACCCGTGCCTGGAAGACCCCGGGGAGTGAGGAGAGGGCTTTTTCGATCGTCTCCACGCAGGTGGCACACATCATCCCACCCACCCTGATGATCAACTCCTCCATGATGACTTCGTATCCTGCACCCCTGATTGCTGCTTCGATCTCACGGAGGGAGACCGTGTCAGGATCAAACTCCACCTGGGCGGTATCATTACCGAAATTTACCTTTGCTTCGACCCCTTTCCCGAGGCTTTTTGCAGCGTCCTCGACGGTGACTGCACAGGTGGCACAATGCATCCCGGAGATTTTCAGATCGGCCTTCTTCTTCCCTTTCGCCACAAACCTCTCCTTCCTCACTATCCAGAAAGACGGCATGCAGAATTATACTAGCTCCCTCAAGGAAGACAGCAGTTGTGCGGGACCCAACCCTTGCCTTCCGCCATCTTAACTTATATCACCTCACCTGTTGCAGTGACGGTTATGAAAGAACCGAATCCATTGCAGGTAATCCTTTTCTTTGTGCTCTTTGCACCAGGCATTTATCTCCTGTACGTCTGGGCAGTGGGAACCGGGCCGGGGGCGTATCTCTGGGCCGGGATCATCGCTGCCATCATTGCCCTCCTTATCGCCTGGTCGATCAAGATCGCTGACCAATGGGAGAAAGCAGTCGTGCTCAGGCTCGGACGTTTCACCGGTCTCCGGGGTCCGGGGCCTTTCTTCATCGTGCCATTCGCAGAAAGGGTCGCATACTGGATCGACCTCCGTGTAATCACAACTTCGTTCCGTGCAGAGAAAACACTGACAAAAGACACCGTCCCTGTCGATGTAGAAGCGGTCCTGTTCTGGAAAGTCCTCGATCCCGAAAAGGCGGCACTCGAGGTTGAGGATTACCGGACTGCCATCAGCTGGGCATCCCAGACCGCACTTCGCGAAGTCATTGGGAAATCATTCCTTTCTGATATGCTTGAAGGACGGGAAAAGCTCGATGCAGTCCTCCAGAAGATCATCGATACCAGGACCGAGCAGTGGGGAATTCATGTCAGTTCAGTGGAAATACGCGATGTGATCATTCCCCCGGAGCTCCAGGATGCCATGTCTATGCAGGCGCAGGCCGAACGCGAACGCCAGGCCAGGGTCATCCTGGGTGATTCGGAACGGCAGATTGCCGAGAAGTTCGAAGAGGCAGCGAGAACGTATGAGAATAACCCGACGGCGCTCCACCTGCGGGCGATGAATATGCTGTACGAGGGCCTCAAGGTGAAGGACAATGCCACCCTCGTGATCGTCCCGGCCTCGATCCTTGACACCATGAACCTCGGAGCAACAACAGGCCTTGTGTCTCTTGCAAAAGTTCAGGAACAGGAGAGAAAGAAAAATCTGCCCCTTGAAAGGGAAGAGCCCCCCTCCATGGCTGAAGAGAACAAAAAAACGTCTGAATAAACCATTTTTTCATTTTTGAACGAAGGCTGCCCCGATTCAGAAGGACAGGAATACCGAGTACACTATCACGTTCATGACCGTCAGTGGCAGTCCGAGCTTGAGAAATTCCAGGAATGTGAGGGTCACTCCCTGACGTTCGGCGTTCTGGATCACGATGACATTGCTTGCGGCACCAAGGACGGTGAGATTGCCGGCGATCGTGCTTCCTGCCGCAAGGGCAAGGATCTCCTGGACCGACATCCCCTGCTGGATGATCAGGGGCTGAAAGAGGGCTACAAAGGGGACGTTTGAGATAAACTGGCTGATCACCACGCTCACGGTCATAATCACGGGAACAGAGGAAACAGCCGGGATATCCACAACCGACTGGAAGAAACCCGTATCAAAGACGCTCTGCATGAGGACGAACAATGCTGCAAAGAAGACAAGGGTACACCAGTCAACCTTTCTCACCAGTTCACCCCTTCTCGGGCTCAGGATAAGGAGTGGAGTAGCCCCGGCGATGGCGATCACCATCAGGGGAAGTGGGTTGTATCCGATAAGGCCACCTACGACACGGAATCCAATCAACACCAGGATGATTCCCAGTGAAAGTGCGGTGAGGCGTGCAAGCCCTTTATCCCTGACCGGTTCAGGACGATCCGGGTTTGAACATTCCGGTGACGGTGGGTAAAAAGTCCTCACAACCACCCACGCGAGCACGAGGTTGATGAGGGTGGGGATCCCAAGATGCACCAGAAACGGGGTGAACCCGTCCCCAAGATCGGCATAGGATGCGATCAGGAAATTCTGTGGATTTCCGATAGGGGTGGCGACACTGCCGATGGTGATGGCGAAGCAGAGTGCAAGAAGGGCACCCTTCCGGTCAATCCCCCAAGCACATGCGAGGGCTATCACAAGGGGGGTTCCGATGACGGCGATGGTGTCATTCATGAGCACTGCCGAAAACAGCCCCATCACCATGATAAGAAGGAGGAGGAACTGATCAGGGTTCTTCGCCCGGGAAAAAATCCGGTGAGAGAGAGATGAGAGAAAACCGCTCTCCTGCACGGCTACACCGATGACAAACATCCCGAAAAGAAAAAGCATCACATCGGCATTGATGGAGGCCAATGCCGCTGCCGGTTTAATCTGCCCGAGAAGGAGGACGGCAACTGCCCCTGCCAGCATAATCTGCCATATCCGCAGGGTATACCCGCCTACCTGCCGGATGGCAATGAGGAGAAAAACGAGGGAAAGGACAATAACAGGTATGTATATCAAGTGTTCCCGCCCCCTGCGATATGATCAGGTTGTGGTTCTTTCAACTGTCCACGTGAGGAGAATTCCGGAATCCATCCGCTCAAATCCATAGAGGGAGAGGCGGATGAAATCCGATTCTTTGATGAAACCATCCCCTTCTGCAAGGGTGGGTGCCGCCTCACCCCCGATCACCATGTTTCCCACATAACAGGTGAGTTTGTCCACGAGTCCTTCCCGGAAGAAACTCCAGATCAGGGTGCCCCCCCCTTCCACTATGAGTGTCCGGATTCCCAAGGCATACAGTTCGGAGAGGAGAAGAGGCAGGTCAACGGCTTTCTCTCCGGCCACAAGTATCCTTGCATACTGTGACAACGCCTCCTTATTCACCGCTTCAGCCTGGTGAGAACAGGCTATGATTCTCTCTCCCGTTCCTTTGTGAAGGACGGCCGCATTGGTTGGGGTCCGTGCCCGGCTGTCAACAATTATCCTGACGGGGTTTACGTCCTTCCCTCCTGCCCTCCTTTCAGCCACCAGTGCCGGGGATTTTACGGTAAGGGAGGGATCATCGGCAAGCACCGTCCCAATCCCTACCATGACCGCATCGCTCTCTGCCTTGATCCTGTCCACGCGCGAAAAATCGGATGATCCCGAGATCTTAACCTGCCTCCGCTCGCGGGTGGAGAGTTTTCCGTCTGCACTCATTGCGACGTTGACATGGACAAAAGGGCGCATGCACATGTATTGGTCAGTGGCACTCATCAAGATTGCCGGAAACGGACCTCTTCACCTCCCTTATATGACCCTGATCCGGATTCTACGTTTCTCAAGTATTCGTATTTTTGCCCATCAACGAATTTCCTTCCACTGCAATCCCTGGCAGAGGCGGGATTTAATCTCCTGTTCCCGGATGGGGACCAGACAGGACGCTGGAGAGATAATATGCACCGAACAGGATCAGAAATATCCCGCACATTCCAAGGATGATGCGGTATGTCTTCTCACCCATGATAAAACGCCCACGGTGGACGCTCACGGACACCAGGGTAAACCATCCGAGATCGGCGGACCAGTGGCCGAGAATGAACGCAAGGGCAGGGACAAAACCCCCTGTATACGCTCCGATAAGGAGTGCACTTCCGACGGTGAACCACCAGATCCAGAAATACGGGTTCGAGATGCTGGTGATAACCCCGGCAAGAAAAGGGCGTGTTGTCGCTGCCCGATCTCCTGCAAGATCAATACTCGCAGTCCGTGCTTCTTTCAGGGTCATGACCCCGAATACCACGAGAGCGATGCCCCCGATGATGGCAATCAACAGAGTATACTCCCCAATGACCACGCTGATACCTGCCATCATGAGGAGCATCATGAGGGTCTCGACGGCAATATGCCCAAGGGTCACCCGTGGACCAGCGGTCCACCCTTCTTTTATTGAGGCATTGATGGTCGCCAGCAGTGTCGGGCCTGGTGCAAGGGCACCGGTGAGACCGACAAGAAAGCCGAGCAGCAGCATCTCGATCAGGGAATTCAGGATTACCAGCCTTTACTGATTATTTCTTTGATCTCCCAATTATGTTCGCTCCCGGGTTGCCGGATGGGGGGAAGCTATTCAATCTCTCTTTTTGAGTACTTCCGGATACCCGCAAACAATTCATAAATCCTAAATAATTGCCTCCCACACTACAGCATGATGAATCACAGGTACATCAGTGCGATAATCCTGGTTCTTCTGATGAGTGTGCTTCTCCTCTCGTCAGGGTGCACGAACCAGGGATCGTCCGTTGAGAAACCGACAACCCCAGCACCCCAAGCAAAATCATATGTTGTGGGAATCGATGCTGAATACCCCCCTTACAGCTTTCTTGACCCGAATGGGACTGCAACCGGGTTTGATGTCGAGTCCATGCGATGGATCGCAGAAAAAGAAGGATTCACCGTGACATTCCAGCCGACGGCATGGGATGGGATCATCCCCTCACTCCAGGCAGGAAAGATCGATATCATCTACTCAGGGATGACCATAACCGATGAGCGGAAGGAGAAAGTCAGTTTTAGTATGCCATATCTCAAGATCAACCAGTCCGTGGCAGTGCACCAGGCGGGCAATTACACCATGGATGACTTTTTGGCAGGGAGGCTGGTGGTGGGTGCGCAGAGAGGCACGACCGGGGCATTCTGGGTAGAGGATAGCCTCATAGAGACAGGGAAGATGCCGGCTGGGGACCTCAAAGTGTACGACAACTTCCCGCTTGTTGCAACCGACCTTGCATTCAAACGGATCGATGCCGCCATCTATGACAGGCCGCCAATGATCGATGCAATTGCTGGAAAACCCCTGGTAATTATCGGGGAGATTGACACAGGAGAGGAGTATGGGGTAGCGCTCAGGAAGGATGATACAGAACTGCTTGCTGCTATCAACAGGGGACTGAATGCGCTGATGCAGGACCCGTACTGGCAGGAGCTCAAGGTTAAATACAAGCTGGCGTAGCCAGCCTGAAACCAACATACATTTTATAAAAATGCCCGAACGCATCGGGATCAAAGAGAAATGATGCATGCAATAAGAATACGGAGTCGGGAAGCCGGGGCACCATAAATGGAACTCTCCTCAATTCTCGTGGAATGGACCCCCTATCTCCTGAGTGGGGTAACCCTGACGCTCGGGCTTGTTGCGATAGCGCTCGGGATAGGTATTGCGCTTGGCCTTCCGTTTGCGCTCGTCCAGGTCTATGGTCCACGCACTGCCAGGGCAGTGATTGCCGTCTACGCATGGTTCTTCAGGGGCCTTCCTGTCCTTGTCCTCCTCTTTCTCTTTTATTTTGGGATATTCCCTGCAATAGGGCTGGATCTCCCTGCTTTTTTCGTCGGGGCAGTGGTGCTTGGTCTTCGCGGTGCAGCATACCAGTCCCAGATATTCAGGGGAGCTATCCAGTCAATCAATGAAGGACAGATGATCGCCGCCCTCTCGCTTGGGATGAACCGGTTCACCGCGATCAAATCAATCATCCTCCCCCAGTCGATGAGGATTGCACTCCCCGGCTGGTCGAATGAATATCCTGAAATTCTCACCGATTCGGCGATATGCTATGCCATCGGGGTTGCCGAACTGCTGACCAGGACATCGCAGATCGTTGCCGTCACCTACGTCACGATGCCGATCTACCTGTTCTGTGCGCTGATTTTTATCTTACTCAATTATGCAGGAATGTGGGTCATCCATATGGTCGAAAAGAAAGTTGCCATCCCGGGTTTCGGGGCAGGGGCGGGATAGTCCCATGGCAGATGATGCGTATATCCTCCGGGTAAAGGATATCCACAAGAAGTTTGGGACAAATGAGGTCCTCAAAGGGGTCTCGTTTAACGTCAGGAAGGGGGAGACGATCGTGTTTATCGGTCCGTCTGGAACGGGAAAGAGCACCCTTCTCCGCTGCATCAACCAGCTGACCGTCCCTGACAAGGGGCAGGTATGGCTCCATGATGAAGAAGTGACCAATTCCGGGCCGAAGATCTCGAATTTCCGCCAGAAGATTGGGATGGTGTTCCAGAACTTCTACCTCTTCGATCACCTGACCGCTGTCAGGAACGTGGAGATCGCACTTCTCAAAGTCAAAAAAATGGACCCGGAAAGCGCCCGGAAAAAGGCGCTCTATGAACTTGAACAGGTGGGGATGAGTGACTGGGCCAACCACTACCCGGCCGAGCTCTCTGGCGGACAGGCACAAAGGGTATCGATCGCCAGGGCACTTGCCATGGACCCGGAGGTCATCCTCTTTGATGAACCCACCTCCGCTCTCGATCCCGAACTGACCAGAGAAGTGCTCGAAGTCATGAAAAAACTCGCAAAATCAGGGATGACCATGCTGGTGGTGTCCCATGAGATGGGGTTTGCATGCTCCGTCGCAAACGAGATGATCTTCATGGAGAAAGGGAATATCGTTGAGCAGGGTCCGCCTGATACCCTGCTGAGTGACCCGGCGTATGTGCGAACAAGAAAATTCGTCGGGCAGTTTGCTGACCTCACGCAGAGGAAAGACTGATATGGAACCTGCAGGATTTATCACCGATATCCTGATCCCAGCCCTCTCCCAGGGCCTCGTGGTAACCCTGCAACTGATTCTGCTGTCGGCACCGTTTGGGTTCCTTCTCGGCATAGGTGTCTCTCTCGGACGACAGTATGGGGGAAAAACACTCTCGAATTTCTGTAAGCTGTATGTCATTTTCGTCAAAGGATGTCCGCTCCTCCTTCTCCTCTTTATCCTTTATTTCGGGCTCCCTTCAATCGGGATAACCCTGACTGCGTTTGCAGCTTCGGTGACAGGATTCATTCTCTGCAATGCTGCGTATAATTCAGAGTACATCAGGGGGGCCATCCTTTCGATCAAGGACGGCCAGACGATTGCCGCACAAGCCCTCGGGATGACAAAGTGGCAGGTGATCCGCGAAGTGATCCTCCCCCAGGCCCTCAGGCGGGCTATTCCAGGTCTCTCAAATGAATTCATCTACCTGATCAAGTATTCATCACTTGCCTACATGCTGACGGTGATAGAACTCTCGGGTGCCGGAAAACTTGTTGCAACCAAGTATTTTGCGTACAACGAGGTCTTCATCGCCGTGGGTATCGTCTACCTTGCACTCGTTACCATCACCACAGTAGCCGTTCATTATCTCGAGAAAAAGGTGGCGGTTCCGGGGATGATCCGGTAACGATTATTCATCCTTGTCCCTGCTTTTCCTTTTTTCGTGCAGGTGACGGTGGTGAATATCAGGCCGGTGGGGATGATCATGGGTGATCCCGGTATGCGCATGGCAGTGACAATGTTCTTTGTCGGTGTTTTCTTCCACTTCATCAACGATATGGAGATGCACATGGTGCATATCGTCATGCCGGTGACGGTGCTCATGCACTAGTGGATGATGGGTGTGGACATGCGTGTGTACCTCGGTAAGAAGAAGGATTACCCCGATCGCCATTATCGGTAATGCCGCAAAGAAGAGAAGGGTGGGAGCAAGCGAGAAGAGGAGGAGAGACAGTAGGCCGCCAAAGAGTGGGGAGACCGCAAGGAGGGACCCAGCCCGGGAACTTCCCAGGCCCCGAAGGGCCATGAGGAAGAGAACGCTGGCGAGGCCTCCATAGCAGACGAATCCAAGACAGAGGGCAACCAGTGAGGAACTGTAACCCGGGAATGTCTCTCCAATGAGAATTCCTGCCAGAAGCGAGAGGGCTCCTCCACCAAACCCCTTGATAATGACAATGATGACCGGGTCTCTTATCGAGATGTTTCTTGAGAAATTGTTGTCGAGTGCCCAGAACGTGCATGCGAGCAGGACACCCCATGCAGGGAGGGAGACTTCGGTCATTGCTCCCGGCTGGTAAGTGAGGAGGAGGCAGGCCGTTGTGATGCAGAAAAGCGCTGCCCATACCCACTTTCCTACCGCTTCACGAAAAACAAGGGCTGCAAGGACGGTGGTCATCACGACTTCGAAGTTCAGGAGCAGCGCAACCGATGCAGGAGCAAGGTGCTGAAGACTGACCATGAGGGTGAGCGGCGCAAGGAAACCGCCGCAGATGACCACGCCGGATAACCAGGGCAGATCGGTTTTTTTGAGCGATGATTCATTCATGGACGGTTCGCGGCCGGCAAGGGATGCCAGCAACCGAAAGAGAAGGAGGCCAACACCTGATCCGACATACAGAAGTCCTGCAAGGATCATCGGGCTGACTCCCTCGAGCATGAGCTTGGAGAGCGGAGCGCCGCATCCAAAAAGGACCGCAGTGCCAAGGCCGAAATACACCGGGTCTATGTTCCTGAAAGAAGGCAGGGTGAGGGGGAATTTCATTTTTGGCTAAAATGCAAATGGTGAACTGATCATGAAAAACAAGCTATCAAGGCCGGAGAAAAAGGATAGTATCCCCTGTGCCCGCTTCTGCCGGGGACCCGATGCATCCCCGCAAATGCCCTTAAATGCTGTCACTTCATGTCGTGCTTGGCGATCAGTTCTTGCCAGTAGGGATCTTTCATGAGATCGGCAAGACCCTCGTTCAGGGTAGCCAGGAGCGCGGTATCTTCCTTTCTGACGGCAATACCGAACTCCTCTTTTGTCTCAACTGATCCTATCTTTTCGATATTCTTGCCCTCAATCATGTCCTTCAGGGAGAGATCATCGTACATCACCGCATCGATTCTGCCTGATTCCAGGTCATTGACCGCAAGAGGGGTATTATCATAGAGTTTCAGGTTTGCCTGGGGCATCATGCCTTTTCCGATCAGATTCTCTTCGATCCACATGGCCGCAGTACATCCACGCTGGGTACCGATGATTGCACTTCCCGAGAGAACATCTTCCAGGCTAATGTTGGATCCCTTCATCGCAACCACGTCCTGGTTCACGGTCCAGTAGGGATTACTGAAGTTGACCTTCTCTTTCCGCTCATCAGTGATGGTCATCCCTGCATAGATGAGATCGATTTTCTTTGCCTGGAGTGCCGGGATGATACCATCCCAGGCGATGGCCTTGAATTCGACATCAAGCCCTTTCTTCTCTGCGATCCACCGCATCGAGTCAACATCAAAACCGGTCGCATTCCCGCTCGAATCCACGTAGCTGAAGGGGGGATACTGCCCGTCAATACCGACGATATAATGCCTTGGTTTCTCTTCTCCGGTCTGCGTGCATCCGGCAAAGAGTACCAGGAAGACGGTAAGAAGAGCCATGAGTGTGAGAACATTCCTTGGATTCATACCAGTGAGATTTACTGATTATGGATATATGCGTTTCATTTCGAATCCTCAACTCGATTGATTGAGTGCTGGCAAGGGCATCAGACGAAAAGCCTCGCCATATGACCGATATTTTTTTGGAATCATTGCAAAAAATCATTTTGCAGTATGTGTCACTATCTCATGTGAAGTACTCAGGAGCCATAACGATACGGCCTGCACGGCGGGAGGACGCCCCTGCGATCTGGGCCAACAACAGGGCAACCGCTGCAGAGACCGAGGGTCGGGTCCTTGACCCGCCCGTCGCCTGGAGAGGAGTCAATGCTCTCTTCGATGATCCCTCGCGGGGATTCTACCTGGTTGCCGAGAGAGCCGGCGTGATCATCGGCCAGTGTATGGTCACCTACGAATGGAGTGACTGGCGGTGCGGAAATTTCTGGTGGATACAGAGCGTGTATGTCACCCCCCTCTACCGGAGACGCGGAATATTTTCAGAAATTTTCAAGGAAATTTACCGGTTGGCACGAAATCATCCGGAGACTGCCGGCCTCAGGCTTTACGTCGACCAGGATAACAGCACCGCGATGAGAGTGTATGGATCCCTTGGTATGCAAAAGGCACGATATGTCCTCTTTGAACAGGAATTTTCAGATTCCACGCTTCATTAAAACGAGTTCCTGGGGCGTACTCGCACAACCGGCTGCCCGAATCGATCGTTCCTTCACCCACACTACCCGAAAAGGAGAATAGGGTCCAGTACCAATACTAACCCCTTCCAAAAGGTGAACACATGGGTATCTTTGACAAGTTACGCGGAAGTAAAAGTATTCAGCTGACGCCGAAATCAGCGCTTGTGGCAGCTGCACTCACGGTGATCGCAGCGGATGGCGTCCTTGATGAGGCGGAGCTTGGCGATCTCTCCAAAATTGCCAGGGGAGATAAAAATGCCGTGAATGATGCGGTTCAGGTGCTGCAAAGCTCCTCGATTCCGGAAACCATGGACCTGATTGTAAACTGTCTCAATGAGAAACAGAGGATGGCCGCAATGGCAATCCTGCTCGATCTTGCCATGGCGGACGGCATCCTTGCCGGGAATGAACAGAAGATTCTCCAGCAGTACATGGAGAAATTCGGCATCTCAGAAACGGCAATAAAGCCTGTTATCGACGCAATCGCGCTGAAAAACGATTTTTCAGTCTTCTCTTAAACCTTTTTTCCCGCTTTTCATCACCGTGATGCTCTTCTCTGTACCGCGGTCCCTGCCTTTATAGTCCAGGGTTCAAAGGTGTCCTGGAAAAATACCATGACTTCAATCTCCTCTCCCCTTCCGGCAGACCGAAGTCCATCATCAAATTTTTTCCTGACGTTCCGAAGACCATGCTCGAGGAAATACCTGCCGGTGAATTCAAGGTACGCTATCTCATGAGCGATTGCTGCTTCTTCAAACAGCCTGGTCTGATTGGCGATACGCAGTGCATCTTCTGGGCTGATCGCTGTGTGGTATTCTCCGTGCTGGTCAAGTCCGCTGATCTGGCGCCAGTCGACGTTTCCCTCTTCATCTGGCTCCTGCCGGAGCATGTAAGGGTAGACCCTGCACACAGCAGGTCTCTGTTCATATATCCTGCACCTGCGGTCCTTGAGAAAATGACAGGATCCTTCAGGATATCCGCGCGAACGGATCGTATACCCGGAAGTGTAGTAGGTCCCCTGCTGGTCACAGAAATCAAAGACCGGGACCGGTTCCAGCGCCTCCTGCTCACAAGCCCGGATCCGCAGAGCGTCTTCTTCAAGGAGGAGGACATAGCCGTTGAAAACCCGTGTACAGCAACGGCCACAGCAGTCACAACGGAACCCGACCGCTGATATGATTGCGGCAAGATCACCTGGAGGGTATGTCTCCAATGCGGTCAGCTCCCCTCGCCGTGAGGCGAGTAGTGAGGAGAAAGGAGGAGGGAGCTTTGTTTCTTGGTCCATCGCTTGCGATCTACATTGCTGCGAAAGGGCAAAAAAGACGGGGTTCTTGTGCCAACCTTCACGGTTCACTCCCGATAAACTATCCCATTTGAAAATTTGAATAGGAATCCGAAAATGCCCTGTGGTACTGGTTAACGGGGGGATGAGCCATCCCGCGGTCTAGAAACGGTTTATTCCCCTCCAGAATGATGCCGCGCTGTTGGTATGGTGTATTGCTAACGATTGTAGGACTTACGCAGTTGACCGAAAGATCCTTAGCCAATGAAAACCGATTATAA
>CAZRAQ010000020.1:0-29458 GCA_964598015.1 uncultured Methanoregula sp.
TGGCTGGGGGTTCCCGTAATACGAGGAACTCCACTCATCATAGCCGGCAAGGCTGATCCTGATGGAATGGGTAGGGGTGCCGGTTGTGGAAACAGTGACCAGTGCCGGTGTCTCCCCCCAGAACGATCCATCAAAGTACACATCCCCGCCAGGCGGGCTGGAATCGATCGAGAAGTATCCCTGATCCCCACCCGGCTGAGCAGGGAGTGTTCCGGGGACCGCCTGGGTCACAGGAAGAGTCGAAATCATGGCTGAAGATGCTGCCACGAGAGCGGCACACAACAATACGACGATCAAAACAGTATACGACCTCATAGACAGAGCTCCAACTGGTATGCTGGAAAATGCCGTGAAGAACTATTTCAACCTGCCGCTCGATGGAAACCCGGAATACCCTTGAAGAACGGGTATGGTAATCGGTACGCAAGGGCAGAGAAGCGTACGGCCAGCCGATGTCATCATGAATGGATCCTTGATGCCGGATGCTGCGGGATGGGGTGCAGGAACCATAGGCATCAGGAATACGGGAGAGTCCAGATCAGGAAACGGCTTAACGGATAACCGAATACCCGAGCCTGGAGAGGACCCGTGTAACCTTCCGGATCCATTCTTCGTCATCCGCTGCCTCCATCTCCCTGATATGGTAATCCCAGACAGTCCGGAGCAACGCATCATCGCAGGCAAGATAGGTCCCGGTCATCACCCTCCCGGCTCTCCTCCCGAACGCATCGAGGATCAGGAGACGCCAGCACGAAAACTCGCTGCATATCTCCGGCCACGTGGGATAGACCGTGCAGAATCCTTTTTTCTGCCGGGTATCGCAGCGGAAGAACGGGCAGGCCTTCGGCCACCGGTCGAACGTGCTCATATCCTCGAACAAGGGGAGCATCTGCGGGGCGACCCGGGACCGTGTGTTCTCACCGGTATACTCGTTCCGGATCACGTACTCGTGATTCCCGCATTCCTCTTTTATGACATGGACATAGCCCATCTGGGTGCAGCATTCCCCGCACTGCTGGCAATAGAACGGCATGATTCCTGCTGGAGAATAGCTCGATAAAAGAAAGGAAATAGGTTGGTATGGTCACACTCCAGCGAGTCACTCACCATGCATCTTTTTCAGGAGCCACGCCATGTTCCTGCCGAGATTCTCCATGGTCGCTATCCCCTCTGCATCCTGCTCCACCTCTCCCTCCTGGAGCCCCATTCCAAGGTTCCAATACGAGGACCCGACGGTATACATGGAACTTATCCCAAAGAAATGGTTGATGGTATCAAAGACGTGGATACCCCCGGCCCGCCGTACAGCCACCACGGCGGCCCCTGCTTTCCTCGCATAGAGACCCCCATTGGCCATTCCGACAAAACCGGCACGGTCGATCAGGGCTTTTGTCTCGGTGCTCACATCGGCGAAATAGGTGGGTGACCCGATAAGTATTCCCTCAGCAGCAACCATTTTTTGGATGCAGCCGTTCACAAAATCATTGTCGATCACGCATTTTTGGTCCCGGGACTCAAAGCATTTGCCGCACGCCATGCACCCGTGGACCTTTTTCCCCCCTATCTGGACCAGTTCGGTCCTGATACCCTCGGCTTTTAGCGTGCTCAGCACATGGCGCAAGAGATGTTCGGTATTGCCCCCTTTTCTGGGGCTCCCATTGAAGGCAACGACTTTCATGCGTCAATGGTATGGGCCCTTCATCCATTTCAAGGCTACACCTCATGCCGGATCGAGCACCCTTGCACCGAACCCTGGTTCCGAAGAATGCGAAGCCTTCATGGCCAATCGCCAACCAGTAATTTTTTCAGGAATGAACAGCATGTTGCTTGAAAAGATACTGGTTGCTACAGATTTTTCAGAGACCTCCTCCAGCGCATTGAGCAGTGTGAGGGAGTTGCGGGAGGCAGGCTGCAACGAAGTGATTCTCGTCCATGTACTCGAAGCAGAAGAGATGGAGAGGTGCTTGCAGAGCCATCCGGCGGAGACGACCCTTCGGGGGAGTACGAGAGGCAGATAGCCAATCGCAAGGTGAACGCCCGGCAGAATTGAAACGTGTCCAGGTACTGCTTGAAGAAGAGCATTTTCAGGTCAGGACCTTCCTTGTCACCGGCGATCCTGCAAAGGAGATCAACCGGATCGCGGATGCCGAGGAGGCCGGTATGATAGTGATCGGTTCCCATGGGAGGACAAATCTCCTGCACCGGCTGATGGGCTCGGTCTCCCTTCAGGTGATACAAAATGCGACCCGCCCGGTGCTTGTCGTGAGACGAACCGGCTGAACGGTGTGCGGAGGTGCGTTCCCGATCGCCGGATACAACAGGATTTTTGGTGTTTATGAAAAGTACTTCCTCAAAGAGGCATGTACTCCATGGGCCAAGCATCTCCCTGATCTTCCTTACCACGTCGTCCTGGCCGAGGACTTGAGTAGTTTTGGGATGATCCTGTTGTTTTGAAAGAAAAAGAGTTCATTTTTTGCCTCCTCGCTGTTTTGGGAAGGGAGACGAAAACCGGGGTTGTTCTCTGAGATACCAATTCATTTACGAAAACCGCAGCCGGAGTGTCCTTTTTGGGGCAGGTGCGTGTCTCGCAGGCGGGTGTGTGGTGGGGGACAGCCCCGGTAACCGGGGCTTCAATCCAAGCCACACCAGAGAGATTACCTGCCTTGGAGAGCGAAGATTTTTTTATTTTCAGGCGGTTAATACCGTGGCCGGAAGGCGCTTTTTGGCTGCGGCGGGCGTGCCTCGTCGATTTTCAGGGTGCGGCCTTCAAACGTCGTCTCGTTGAGTGCGGCTTTTGCCTTCTCCGCATCTTCAGGGGTTGCCATCTCGACGAATCCAAACCCTTTCCGTTCAATGACTCGCACTTCCTTTACATCCCCGTACGCTGAGAATAATTTTGACAATTGTTCTTCGGTTACTGAATACGTGAGATTTCCTACGTAGAGTTTACTTCCTTGCATATGATAACGTTCCTTTTCCTCATTACTTCGGCCGTTCTCTTCAAATACTTTTAGGAGAAGACAACGCAGTGGATGGAAGAAGAAAGCCGGGCAGTGACCCTGCAAGGAACAATCCACCAGGTCTTCTCCGCCGGGAACCGGCATGGGACAGGAGGAGCACAATCGATTTATTTCCCATCCTAGTTCCGCACTCGTTGATTGCATTTGCTGAGCAATACAACACAACCTAACGGTGGAGAGAAGTCCGGGGACACATAGTTTAAAGATTGTTCGCATCATTAAATTAAACCTTCAATAACGGAGTTGTTTTCCTGACAGGTACCACGCATTCACAAAACGGACCCGAGACCGAGATCGTCCGCGTAAGGCTGCCAAGAAAAAGAGAACGGGAGATCTTTGCCAGGGCCGAATCGATGCTTGGTGCCAACCATATCACGGTCCGATGTGCTGACGGGGTAACCCGGATGGGTCGGATCAAGGGGAAGATAAAAAAGCGCCTCTGGATACGTGAAGGTGACGTGCTGATCATCACGCCATGGAGTTTCCAGGACGACAAATGTGATATCTCCTATCGCTATACTCGGCCGCAGGTTGAGTGGCTTCAGCGGAACGGGTATCTCAAATCGTAAAACCCTGCAATCGTTGTCCCCCATATGCGCCGTGCGCAACACACGGCTATGGATGCTCCGTTTTTTTGCGTGTGCGCTGGCATGTTCATTGTCTTTTCCTATCGTCGAATTCCTGTAATTTCCTGGAGCCCGCTTCATGCCTTTTTAAAATACTCTCACTCCCTGTAGCGCATCCGCCCTATCAGGCCGACAATGTTGCCTCCTCGCTGTTATGTGCGTCAACGGTTCGGAAGAAACGGGAACGGGCTTTCGGGAAACTGCTTTTTTCCCCCTCAATCCTTATCTCCTATCCCGCACTATCCTTCCAGAATATCTGAAAATTGAGGTGATCCCTGCGTACGCCATCCGCTTCTACCGAATCTACGATGTAGGGGAGGAGATGGACCTTGCTGCCCTGGAAAAGGCCCTGGCAAGCAGCATGGCGATAGCACGAACGGGTTTTGTCCGGGTCCGGCCTACCTCCATGACCATGGAAGAGCCTCCGCTCCTCCTCCGCCTGCAGCCTGCATATGCCGAGATCAATGGGAGAGGATGCACCTTTACCGTCGTCTCGAGGGTCTTTGATTTCGGAGCAGTCAGTATCTGTCTCATTTACGAGGAGAGAGATGCCCCGGCTTCCGACCTGCAGGAGGCTGCAGCCCGTTTTGCCGGCCATGAGGGGCTCGATCCCTCCTTTTCCGCAGCCCTAAGCCAGTTCCATGCCATCCTCTCCCCTATCGTAGGCGACCGTTCGATCGACCAGGAATTCTATGATGATTACACCATCTACCTC
Organism: uncultured Methanoregula sp.; assembly: GCA_964598015.1. Lineage (GTDB taxonomy): Archaea > Halobacteriota > Methanomicrobia > Methanomicrobiales > Methanospirillaceae > UBA9949. The sequence continues at coordinate 4,362 of CAZRAQ010000020.1, forward strand.
TCCGAACGCCTCGATGAGAACGTCGACCCCGTTGCCCTGCTCCTTGGTGAAAAGGCAGATTTCTCACCAGAGATCCGGCAGGATACGCTCAGGAACCAGCTGAGCTATGCCAGCGACGACCGGGTAATTCTCTCCTGGAACGGGGCAATCCTGATCGGGCCCCAGCATCCTTCAGACCTGATCGAACTGATCGAATTTGCAGCGGTGCAGGTGCTCGAGCTCCGGTTTTATGATCGTGAACTCTCCCGCCAGATGGAGAAGATGTATGATGATATCGAAATGGCTGATACGCTTTTTTGGTACAGCAAGATCCGCCAGTACCGGTCGCTCATGAAGGTGCTGATGAGGACGCAGACCGAGGTCTCCGAGATCATCGAGAAGGTCAACAACCTGATCAAGGTCACTGATGACGTGTACTATGCGAGGGTGTATGCCATGGCGCTGCATGTGCTCAGGAGCCGGCAGTGGACCGAGAGCCTTGACCGTCGTATCGGGATCATCCGGGAGAACTACCGGATGCTCTCCGATGAGGTGGATGTCCAGCACTCAAATTTCCTGGAATGGGTGGTGATCATCCTGATCGCCATCGAAGTCATGCTGTTCCTTCCGACAGCATTGCACTGATCCATACAACTGACCCCCCCTCTTTTCATGGTTTACCGGACACGAGCTTCCTCTTGCTGCCATACCCTGGCAGGAGAGTATTCCCTCCCTGCACAGGATAGCATTTATAAAAAGCACTCAAATAGATAGAGAACTGTTTCCCACCCCGGAACACTACTCTGGTGAGTCAGCCTGATGCAATCTGGAGGAGTATCAGTCTGATACAATCCTCAGGAGTATCAGTCTGATGGTATCCATATGAGGATTCCCTTGAGACAATCTGCGTTTCACGGTGGCGAAGTATCGTGATCATTATGGTGAATACCGAACAAAACAACCGGACACGGGCACATATCCGGCCTGGAGCATGCGTCCGGATTGTCCAGAAGAGCGATCAGCGAAGCGGGAGACTGACCGAAGGCATTGTTTCCGAGATCCTCACCAGTTCCGCGTTCCACCCCCATGGGATCAAAGTCCGGCTGAAGGATGGCAAGGTCGGGAGAGTCCATGAGATACGCGACATGCAGCCGGAGCGGGCGGGCAGATAAACAGGGAGATTGCACTCTTCCCAAAATGAGATATTCCCAATGATACCGCCAATTATCGCCGTGCGGTCGTGCATAAAGCATGAAAATGGCGGAGCCATTTTGGCATGAAAACAGTCACAATGCAGCACGGGCCACAACCATACAAAATGAAAATGCCGGAGGCATTTTCATATTAAATCGCATCCGCGATTTTCACTGAGGGGGAACGTTAAGACCGAGTCTCATGTACGTTTCATTCGAAAGAGGTAGAGAGAATTGACATCGACCATGCAACGAGAAGAAGGGATACGGCTCCATGGCAGCACCTGCTGATCCCCTCCATCCCGGTGCAAAACCGGATCATATCCGGGAGATGACCGAAGGAGTCTCTCTCCTGAACGGGGACCCGAAGACCGCGATCCGGAAACTCTCCACCCCGATGATTGCCGCGATGCTCTTCATGTCGGTCTACAACCTGATCAATGCCATCTGGGTGGCAGGCCTTGGTCCCGATGCCCTTGCCGCGGTCGGGTTCATGACCCCGGTCTTCATGATATTCATCGGGCTCGGAAACGGTCTCGGGGCAGGGGTATCATCGGTGGTATCACGCAGGATTGGCGGCAAGAACCGGGAAGCAGCGGAAAGTGCTGCCATGCACGGGCTCCTGATCGGGTTCGCTATTGCCCTGCTCCTGACCGCACCCCTTGTTCTTTACGCTGAACCCATTGCAGTGCTGCTTGGAGCCGGCTCCATTGCCTCCCTTGCTGCCGATTACGGAAGGATCCTTTTTTTGGGAGCTATCTTCATCCTCTTCAACAATATCGCGTATGCCATCCTCCGTGGAGAAGGTGACACGAAGAGAACGATGTACGCGATGGCATTCTCCTCGATCCTCAACGCTGTGCTCGACCCGATCCTCATCTACTGGGCAGGGTTCGGAATAGCCGGGGCAGCGATTGCCACAGTCATCTCGATTGTGTCGGTCTCCCTCGTGATCCTGTACTGGTTCCTGGTCAAGAAAGACACCTACCTTTCCATCACCCTGAAAGGCTTTGTCCCTGACAGGAAGATATCGTCCGACATCCTTGGCGTCGGGCTGCCTGCGAGCATCGAATACCTGATGATGTCAGCCCTCTCGATCATCATCAACGGAGTCCTTGTCACCGTTGCCGGGACCGATGCGGTCGCGGTCTACACGTCCGGGTGGCGCCTCCTGATGTTTGCCATGATTCCGGACATCGCTATTGCGACCACCCTCATTTCGGTGATTGGTGCAGCGTATGGTGCCCGGAGATACGGGAACCTGGCCATCGCGCATGGCTACGCAATCAGGCTCGGTATCATGATCGCGGCGGGAATGGCTGCCTTTATTTTCGTCTTTGCCCCCCAGATCGCGATCCTGTTCAGCTATTCGGCATCGACTGCGTACCTCACCCCTCGGATCGCATCATTCATCAGGGTGATCTCCCTGCTCCTGATCTTCATCCCTGCCGGCATGATGTCCCTCTCGGTATTCCAGGGTACCGGGAGAGGGCTGACCTCGCTCGTGCTGAATATCTTACGGTCCCTCGTCTTTGTGGCAGTATGTGTCTACCTCCTCGCGATAGTGTCAGGCTACGGGGAGACCGGGGTATGGTTCGGGATAGTGCTCGGCAATATCCTCGGCACCATGGTCACGTATTTCTATGCCAGGATGTACATCAACCGTATCCAGGCGTATGACAAGGGAACGGCGATAACGTTACCGTGAGGAGAGGGCCTTTGCCGCGGCCATGGCAGTCGAGCATGCTGCCTGGAGGTTGTAGCCCCCTGTATCCCCATCGATATCCAGGACCTCCCCGATGAGGTACAGCCCGGGGACGAGCAGGGACTCCATGGTGTCAGGGCTGACCTCTTCGAGAGAGACACCCCCTCTTGTCACCATTGCTTCATCCCATCCTCCCGTGCCGAGTACCTGGAGGGGAAACGCCGAGAGCAGGTGGACCAGATCGTCCCTCTCTTTTTTTGGCAGGTGCGCCCCGGTAAGTCCAGGAGGGATCCCGATCAGCTCAAGAAGGCGGGCGATAAAACGGGCCGGGAGCGGATAGCCGGCAAGGATGCTCTTCACCTGCTTTGTCCCGGCGGTTGCCATCCTGCTGACCAGGTCCTTTTTCAGCACCTCCTGGCTCATGCCGGGCAGAAAAGAGACCTTCAGGGTATCCCCCGGCATGATGTACCGGGAGAGATGGAGAATTCCCGGCCCTGACAACCCGGTGTGGGTGAAGAGCAGGTCCCCCCGGACATCGCGGATCTTCTTTCCATGCCGGTACAGGGATAGAGCGAGCCCTTCGAAGGATATCCCGGCAAGGTCTTGAAACGGGTAGTCGCTCACCCGGATCGGGACAAGCGCCGGGGCGATCGGGACGATGGTATGCCCAAGCTGGGAGGCCAGAGAGAAACCGTCCCCTGCCGATCCTGTGGCAGGATACGATGCGCCTCCGGCTGCGATAACGAGGGCTTCCGTTTCGTAAAGAGCCCGGATGGACCTGACCTGGAATCCCCCATCAGACAGCCGGACCTCGCTGACTCTCTCATCGCACCGGAGCGTGACCCCGTTGTCTTTGCACGATTCGATCAGCACGGAGAGGACGTCTGCTGCCCTCCGGTTGTGCGGGAACACCTTGCCGGTTTCATCGGCTGCGAGCGGGAGACCTCGCTTCGTGAACCATTCCACCAGGTCATCGTTCGAGAACTTGCGGAGCGAAGGTCGCAGGAATGGGCCGTGGTCACCGTACTTTGAAAAGAAATCATTGATCTCCCCGTCATGGGTGAGATTGCACTGCCCTGATCCGGTTATCAGGAGTTTTCTTCCGCATGCTGGCATTTTTTCGAGCAGGAGGACCTGCTGCCCTCGCTCGGCCGCAGTTGCAGCGCAGAGGAGTCCCGCAGGTCCCCCGCCAATGATGATCACCTGGTACTGTTCCATTCTCATTAAGCAGTCGTCCCTTCAGGTATTCGAAGTATCGACCAAAAAGTAGATCGGGAACGAATTGCTGGATGCATGGCTGTTTCCCCGGTTGCATGGACGGGCCGCACATTCCCGGATATTCACCCTTTCCTGACCTCGTTATAGAGCGAGACGAGCGAGAGACTGACCAGGTTGAGGGTCGTGGCACCGTACCACAGGTATGATTCCAGGGGAGAGAGCCGCGTGATCCAGCCCGACCAGAGCATCGTGCAGATGATGAGAAACGAGAGCAGCGTATCGATTGCAAGAAAGACCATGGGGCGATGCAGAAGCCTCCCCACCTGTGCGATGGTGCAGTAGTCAAACGGGGCAGGACGGCCGGCAAGATCAAAGACCGAACGGCCAATGTTCATCAGGAGATCAAGGCAGGCCCATAGGATCACGACCACCCCGAGGATAACAAACCCTTGAGTCCCTGTCCTGAACGCAGTCAGGCCAAAGAGGAGTTTGAAGATACAGAACGGAATGCCGATGGTGAGAGAGAGGAAGAACGGCCGGATAAAGAAGCGCTGGATAGCATCGTAGTCTTTCTCCTGGTGAACCGTCTCTCCTGTCATGATCGGGCAGTTGAGACGTTAGGCTCCCTCCCGCATTAAACTGACGCCGGGGTTGATCGGGATGATGATTCCCGCATTTCACCAGTGAGTACGACAACACCGATCAGTTTGCCCTCCTTATTACATGGGGTATGGAGATCGGGCTGGGTGGTGAGCGTTACTATCCCGAATGGTTCTTCCAGACTCATCCCCTCCATCTGCGCCTTTGGTCTGATGACAGGAAGTTTCTTTTTCCTCCCGCATTCGTCACGAGACCTGCCCCATAGGAATGCCGATGCCGTCCGGACAGTCATGGTGCCATCGGAACAGTTATCGCAGGGGAAGCGCTCTTTGGGAGGTCGGATGAGGCCGCCCGGATACTCTTTCCTGAACCTGGTAATTGCCAGATTCCCTGACTCCGGCCGGTTACCCGAGAGTGAAGCAGAATCGCACTGCCCAGAGCATCCCGGGAGCATAGCTATTCATTTGATTTATCAGAATATTCTGATAATTCTGATAATTATAAATAGTTCACACACTAACATCATTTACGATGAAGATCCCAAGAGAGCGAGAGAACCCGTCCTGCTGCACCCCTGCTTGCAGGGTGGAGGCGATCCTAACCGTCGACGAACGCGGGCAGATGGTGCTCCCAAAGGACATTCGCGACCGGGCAGGGATACAGCCAGGCGGAAAGCTAGCCCTGATCAGCTGGGAGAAGGAGGGCGAGGTCTGCTGCATCTCGCTCATCAATACAGGGCGGCTCATGGGGCTGGTTCAGGAAGCGCTCGCACCCATGATGAAGGATATGACGGACGTGACACGGTGAGGTTGCCGGAGATTGCGAAAAAAGCGGCATGCTCCCATGAGAACAGAGCTGATTCCCCGGATTCTTGCTGCTCTCCAACCGATGAATGGCACAGTCCGGCATCTCCGTGCTCCTGCGGGTCCGAAACGAAGGATGCTCCGGACTGTTGCAACTCTGCATCCCCGTGCTCCTGTGGGTCCGAAATAAAGGATACCCCGGACTGTTGCAACTCTGCATCCCCGTGCTCCTGTGGGTCCGAAACAAAGGATGCCTTGGACTGCTGTAGCCAGGCATCCCCGTGCTCCTGTGGGTCCGAAATAAAGGATACCCCGGACTGTTGCAACTCTGCATCCCCGTGCTCCTGTGGGTCCGAAATAAAGGATACACAAGAATATTGTGGCTCGGCATCTCCGTGTTCATCCAGCACAACACTGGCTGAACCGGACGAATATGACGAAATGTCCTCGTTAATACCACCGCTTCCCCTTCCACTTTCTACCGGAATCACTGTATCAGACCGGTTTGATCACTTTCTTGCACGATGGGGAGTGAACCGATCCGGCCACAGGAAAGAGCCGGGGCTCTACACTTTGGGAACCCCGACTCCGGACTCTCCTGTCATCGTGACGGCAAACTATACCCTCAGTGTCGATGCCGTCCGGGCCGCCCTTGCAGGGATCGACTGCTACCTGCTGGTCCTTGACACGAAAGGGATCAATGTCTGGTGTGCCGCAGGAAAAGGGACGTTTGGCACTGCTGAGCTTGTCCGGCAGATAGGAAAGACAGGGCTTGCGGAGATCGTGCACCACCGGACCCTTATCCTGCCCCAGCTTGGGGCTCCCGGAGTGTCAGCCCACGAAGTCCGGCGCCAGTCCGGTTTCCGTGTCGAGTACGGACCGGTGCGGGCAAAAGACCTCCCCGAATACCTCATGACCCATCGATGTACACCAGAGATGCGCAGGGTCCGCTTCCCGCTGAAAGACCGGGCCGTCCTGATCCCAGTCGAACTCGTCCACATGCTGCTGTACACGGGTGCAGCGGCAGTCCTTCTCTGGATCCTGGCAGGTCCGCTGGCAGCACTAGCCGCGGTCGCTGCCGTCCTGGCAGGAACCGTGATCTTTCCGCTGGCCATGCCGTTTCTCCCGGCAAAAGACTACACGGTCAAAGGCCTCACGCTCGGGGCTGCCATCGCGATCCCGTTTGCATGGGCAGCGGTGACAAAGTCACCAGGGCCACCCTATGTGGGGTGGGTCGCGGCGATTGGAGGAATGCTCTCCATGAGCGCGGTCACTGCATACCTGGCCCTGAACTTCACCGGGGCTACCCCGTTCACATCCCGGACAGGAGTGAGGACCGAGATCTTCCGCTACGTGCCTGCCATAACGGTTCTGTTTGCATCCGGATGCATTCTCGTAGCTGCGCTCGGAATCCTCCACCTAGGAGGAGTGTGGTGAGGATGTTTGACTCATATAAGGAAAACACCCTCAGGTTCTTCCCAGAACGGTGCATCAACTGCCGGCGATGTACAGAAGTCTGCCCGCATGGGGTCTTTTTGGAAGGAGAAGAGACAGCGGTCCTTACCGCCCCGGAGCGGTGTATGGAATGCGGTGCCTGTGCACGAAACTGCCCCCCGGGGGCGATAGAGGTGCAGAGCGGTGTCGGCTGTGCTGCTGCCCTGATGCGGGTGGCTTTGACGGGAAAGGGGGAGGAGACCTGTGGCAATGGAGGCTGCTGCGGCGGCGATGAATCCTGCGGGTGTGACTAAAAAAGGAGGAGTCCTGAGAAAAAGGAGCCGGGATACAGGATTTCGCTTATCCTTTCCCGACCGCTCTGCTCTCCCATTCCTTCTCAAGATCAAACAGGATCGAAAGGTCCACATCCGCATAGGACTTTCTCCCCACCTCGAACGGATCATCCATATCCCTGATGAGAAGGATCAGGGAGATCAGCAGTGCGGATATGACCGCAAAGAGGATAGCCCCCTCATACCACAGGTCGATACGGACAAAAAACAGGATGCCGATGACCCCTGCGGCTGCCAGTTCCGCAATCGTGTATGCGGCCGGGATAAACGAAGTGTGTTTGATAACAGCAATACGGTTTGAGAGCCGCTCGATGTTGATCAGCTCTGTCCGCAGTTTCACCAGGACCGGGGCAGGGACATCGGTATCGGCAAGCTCGTAGATTTTTCCATTTATAATTTCGTTCTCTTTCCGTATCCCCTCCATGGTCCACACATTGGAATGGAAATTCTTCGTGATGGCTTTCAGGAGATCCCGTGCATGCATCCTGATCTCATCCGCGGTTTTGGCATGCTTCCGCCCGACAAGCCCGGAGTCGGCATACAGGGCGGAAAGCGCTGTAACCAGTTCCCCAGGTATCCGCTCGCTCTCCTTGAAGTCTGCAAGTGTCCCGGTAAGGATGATGGCAATCGTGAATATCGCACCCCCGACAAATGCGGTGACAAGGTTGGTGACCGACAGGATATCCATCCCGGCGAGATCGATTGCCAGCCGGACAACAAGAAGAAGAGCCGTAATGGCAAGTGCCTTTAATATCAGCCCCCATTTCAGCATGAAAGAATCCATACCACATTGTTCACCCCTTCAGGTTAAGCGTTCTGATTTTTGCTGAAAAATTTCCACAGGGCTCGGCCCCGGTACATAAGCGGCTCCGCCTCATGAAAACGCAATGGGAAGGATCAACATCAGGCGAGGGTTTGTGCCGGTCCGTCGCATGCCCGGGCAGGAGAGATACTTTCTTTACTCCCGGTACGACACTATAACAGGAAAATGAGGTATCTCTTCGAAATCCTTGTCATTCTTGTTCTTATTGCCATCAATGGGTATTTCGCCCTCTCTGAATTCGCTATCATCTCTGCAAAAAAACCACGCCTGCAGCAGCGGGCCGACGAGGGGAATGAACGGGCACGTGCGGCACTCAGGCTTGCCGAAGCACCGACCCCGTTCCTCTCAACCATCCAGATCGGGATCACCCTTGTCGGGATTTTCGCCGGGGCGTATGGTGGAGCAACCCTTGCAGCAGGACTCTCCCCGCTGATCCAGGAGATCCCGTTCCTCGCCCCGTACAGCGACCTGATCAGCATCACCCTGATCGTACTCCTGATAACATACCTTACCCTTGTCTTTGGGGAACTTATCCCGAAACGCATTGCACTCAGCAATGCCGAGTCTATTGCGGCAAGCGTGGCCCGACCGATGACGATCCTCTCATCCATCGCTTCCCCGTTGGTCTTCCTCCTGAGCCGATCCACGGATGCATTCCTCCGTCTCCTCGGGATGAAGGAAGCGGAAGTAGTGCCGGTGACGGAAGATGAGATCAAGATCATGCTGGAGGAGGGGACTGAGCACGGGGTATTTGACAAGGCAGAAGTGAGCATGGTCGAGGGGATCTTCGATCTCGGCGACCGGAACGTGGCAAGCCTGATGACCCCGAGGCCCGATATCGTGGGAATAGATCTTGAGGATACTAAGGAAACCAATTTTCGTATCATGTCCGATGCAGGCCATTCGTTCTTCCCGGTATTCCGCGGGGAGCTTGACACTATCGCAGGGCTTGTGTCCGTGAAAGATATCTGGTCATCTCTTGCCTCCGGGACAAGCCCTGACATAGAAAAGGTGCTCAGGAAACCGTATTTTGTCCCGGAAAACACGTCCATCCTGAAGCTCCTTGAGATATTCAGGGAGTCGGGTCTGCCGGTTGCCCTTGTCACCGACGAATACGGGAGTATCCGCGGGCTGGTGACCCTCCATGATATACTGGAATCGATCATCGGCGGGGTCCGGGATATCGACCGGCCGGAGCCCCCGTCAATCGTCCAACGGGAGGATGGCTCATGGCTTATCGATGGCAGTGTCGTGCTGGAAGACCTTGCGGAGATCCTTCCGGTGGATGAACTGCCCGGGAAGGGGTCCTACCAGACCCTGTCAGGATTCATCATGTTTGCCCTCCAGCGGATCCCATCCACGGGCGATCATACCGAGGCGAACCATTTCCGTTTCGAAGTGGTGGACATGGACGGGAACCGGGTCGACAAGGTGCTCGTCTCTCCCGTGGAAAAAGAACCGGAAGCATGATCGGCACTGGTTCAGAGGAGAACATTCCCCTTGAAGGCTCTGATATTGGAGGCTGAATCGATAGCCGGGGGCGAACCTGATACAATTTGAGATGCGAGCAGAATACGAATGCCGGGATTTTTGACAGGAGACGTCCGAAGGCTCCCTTCAAAGAGGGAAACACCCCTTCAGGGAACGGTACATCGCTCCTGTCCGCCATATCTTTTTGAATTGAAGGCAGAAATGTTTCGTATCGATCCGGATTCCGGCTTTGTTTCGGTGATTCTGGACGATCATAGCCTGCTCCCATGGTGAAATGAGAGGAGCGTTATTCCGACCATGAGGGTTTTCCTTGAGGAGGATATGAATAATATTTATGGCTATCCTGGGCAAGACTACAACCAGGTACAAACCTCAGGAATTCCGCTTTCCATGAATCTCTCTTCCTCACTCTCCGGTTCATCCCGCGTCCTGATCACCCTTGCTGCGGCTGTCATACTGCTTGCCGGGATAAAAGAGGCCGCCCCAATCCTCGGCCCGCTTCTTTTTTCTGTCTTTCTGACGCTCATCTTCGGCATGCTTCTCCACTGGTTTGAAAAAAAAGGCCTTTCCACCCGCTCTGCCCTGATCCTCACCCTCGTGATCTTCTTTGCCATCGTGGCGGTCTTTATTGTCGTGATAGCCGGCTCATTTTTTCAGCTGCTGTCCGATCTTCCCCGCTACCAGCAGCAATTCGAGAGCACTCTTGAAACCGTCAGCCCGTTTCTCATCTCTGTCGGGATCGATCCGGCTTCCCTGACATTCCAGAGCATTACCCAGTCCTTTACTGCTGAAATCGGTACCATTATCCGCGAAATCTGGAGTGTGGCGAGCCCCTTGATCATGGTCCTTCTCACCACCCTCTTCCTCCTCTTCGAAGCAAAGGGATTCTCGCAGAAGCTGCAGGAGATCATACGGGAACTCCGGCCCAATGACCTGGACCGGTTCATCACGCTCGCTGGGAAAAACGTCGATTACCTTGTCATCAGGACCGAAGTGAACCTTGCCATGGGTGTCGGAACAACGATCATTCTCGCGTTGATAGGGGTGAAATATGCGGTGCTGTGGGGTTTTGCCGCCTTTCTCCTCGGCTTCATCCCCTACGTCGGGTTCTGGCTCGCCATAATTCCGCCAATGCTCCTCGCCTGGTTCGATCTCGGACCCATACCCGCCCTCCTGGTCCTTGTCGGATGCGGGCTCCTAAACATCATTGCCGAATACCTCATGTTTCCGCACCTCGCAGGGCGCGGACTGGCACTCTCCACTGCCGTTGTGTTCATCTCTCTCATCTTCTGGGGATGGATTCTCGGCGCGGTCGGTGTTCTTCTAGCAGTTCCCCTGACGCTCCTGGTGCAGATGATTTGTGAACTGTTCGAAGAGACCCGGTGGATCTCGGTGCTGCTTGGGCCTTCACCCGACCGGAAAGGCAATAAAAAGTGAGCAGATTTTATTGGCTCACCACTCCCTTTCCCAGAGATCCTGGATGAAACGTGAATGGCTGGTGAACACTGCGGGGATTGGGTCCGGTGATCACCTTCCTGCGAGAACGCTTCGTTACTAATCCCAGTTCTTTCTACTTCGAGAGGTGAGATCTGCTGTTACACCTCCCTTTTTTCTTCACCTGGTCGTCAATTCTTGATGATTGTGTCCTCTGCGGAGTGGTATCGTAGTGACACGGTCTGGTGAATCAGGGAGGGATTATCCCTTTTCCGGCAGAGCGGTAATATTCAAATATTCTTCGGGAAGAGTGTATCGTATGGAAAAGAGCCATGGTATCTACCTTGCCTACTTTTTCCAGGTATTGATTGCCCTGAATGCGTTGTATGCATTCTTCATCGGTGAATATCACGAGATGTTTACTGCTGTCCTGATGTTCGCCATGACCATGATCCCGTTCGTTGTCGCAGAGCGGATGAATATCCATCTCCCGTGGTTCGTTTTCTTCGTAATCGCGTTTGCCCTCTGGTTCCATACCGCCGGGTATGTCCAGGGATTTTACATCACCTTTTACCCCTACTATGACAAGATTGCGCATCTCGTATCCGGGACCGCGGTCGCCCTCCTCGGATTCATCGGGGTCATATTCGTTGACAAGTATCTGAAGATGAACCTCACCCCGGTGTTTATCATCTTTTTCACCATCCTGTTCGGGGTGGCTATCGGGGCATTCTGGGAGATGTATGAATTTATGGTGGATCTCATCTTTGGAGGAAACCTTGCCGGACCGATGCAGAACAGTCTCAACGACACCATGATCGACATGATTTTCGTCCTTGTGGGATCGATTGTCGTTGCCATCATGGGGATCTTCTGGTTCAAACACCACCGGAAAGAAGAGATAACGGCCGGATCCACAATATAAGCTTTTTTTGGGAGTCACAATGCGGGCTTGATCCCGCAACGTTCCAATACGAGTTTTCTCCACGATTCCCTGTCAATAATTGTGGGAAAAAAAGGATGTGGGGTATGATGTCCCGATCTTTTCAGCTTGTATACACCAGGACCGGTGTTCCGTTTCCATCCATGAGCTGCAGCTTCCCGTCCGTCATCAGCTGGTAGGAAGCGGCTGCCTGAAGGTTCGCGAGGTAGACGACCTCCTGGTCCATGACTCCGGGACCCCCACAGTACATCCGGGTCGTGGCGAGCGGGCCGATTGAGATACCGTTTTGCCCGGTGCGGGTACAAAACCCGACGTAGGAGTTGCAACCGGCGGTCCCGGTGAGGTTCCCCTCAGCTCCGAAGAGAGCGTGCACGGTGGTATGCGTGTTGGCACCAATCATGGACCCTGTGCTAATTCTGTACTTCGTCAGTTCCCATGATATGCCTGCAAATGGCAAGGAGTCCTTCGCAACTCCTTCTTTCCGGAAGGTGAGGAGGATCTTTCCGCTGGGATCCGAGATCGAGAGAATATCACCAGTAATCGTATATTTGGCAGCTGCCTGCAGGTTCGTAAGGAAAATCTGCTCCTGGCTCATAATACCTGCCGGGCTGCCACACGTCTTCAGGGTCGTGATCAAAGTCCCGATCGAGAGCGTGTTTTTGCCAGATTGGCAGGAGGCGACATAATTATTGCATCCGGCAGAACCCGATACCGTTCCATCCTCTGCAAACGTCGCGGTGATCGTTGTGCCCGGAAGAACGTTTGAGGTCCCCCTCCCTCCCAGCGCCGAGATGAGGGTCCATGTCCCGGATAGCGGGGAGGATGGGTCTGTTTCGGCAACAACCAGGGTTGTGGGTGCCGGGGTGGCAGGCGTGGTTGCCGGTGGCGTTGTTCCCAGGGGTGCCGTGCAGCCGGCGACAAGCACTGCAACGATAATTCCCCCTATGAGGAACAGGATTGCATTCTGTTTCATAATGATATCTCAACGTTTGAATACCATTAATCGTTCTCTTTCAGACATCCGGTTTTTGTTTCCAAGAGCTGTTGCAAAGTGATCTACGATTGGATTCACCTCACAATTCATCGAAATGCAATCAGATCCTGGAATAACACATGAGGCTTCCCGCTGACGTATGCCAGGGTATGATCTGGAAGTTCCGCATCATCGTCACGCGATTAAACTCAAGTAATTTTTAATTATTTCCTCATCATTCTTCTTGTGGCGAAGTCAGGGAGAAGAAGCCACAAAGGGATCCTGGATTGAGAGAACCTGTCTTTTGCATTCATTTCTCCCGTTAACATTCACCATTCCGGGCAATATTTGTCGTAAAAATGTATGTTTGGTCTCTTTATCAGAAAATAACCTATGTTTGAACAAAGCCAATCAGGGGGCTCACCAGGACTTGATTTCCACCGTATAGCAGAATACCTTGTCTATAGTTCCGTTTATCTCTCTTTTGCTGCAGGGGCCATGGTATTCATATCGTGTATCCTGCAAGGGGTCGCCTTCAGCCTTATTGGAGCGTCACTTGGAATGCTGATAACCTACGCCATATACAATCTGAACAGGAAAACCGATGAGAGCGAGGATGCCATCAACCATTCTCACCGGTATGCCTTCACAAAGAAGTATGAAAAATCCCTCTATGTATCAGGAATAGGGGCATACGTGCTTGCGCTGGTTATCTCCGCTTTCTATGGCATTTCAGTGTTCTTCATCTCAGCCATACCTCTTATAGCAGGGTTGATCTACAGCACTCCACTCCTGCCTGCGAGATGCAGGTACCGCAGACTCAAGGAGATCCCCGTGGTAAAGAGCCTGCTTGTTACTGTCGCCTGGGCACTCCCCCCTGCCCTTCTTCCCGTATATGTCAATGGTGCAACTCCGTCCATCGTCACACTGGCAGTCATCCTGTTCTTCTCCTCCCTCGTCTTCATCAACACCGTTCTTTTCGACATACGGGATATGGATGGGGACCGGGCTCTTGGGATCCACACTATCCCCGTCCTTCTCGGCATCTCCCGTACCAAGGCCCTCCTCACCCTGGTCAATCTCATCTTCGGCCTCGCGGCACTCTCCCTCCTCATCCTCTCTCCTATCTCCCCCATCTATATCGTCCTCATCCTCGCCGGCATGATCTATGCCCAGGCATACATCCTTCTGTTCCATACGGTCAGCACCGGGAACCTGAGGTGTGATGTCATCGCAGACGGGCAGTTCATCGTGATCGGCCTGCTGGTGATAGGGGTCATTGCGGTTTTCCGGACCATCGCGATGCTCCCCCTCTGACCATTGAAAGACGAGCCCTTCCGGGGACAAACCTATTATCTGTTCCCGGGACAATCTCTTTTCATGAAACCGGGTCGGATAATCGTACTCATCACCCTCGTGGTTTTCGTCATTGTTGCGGGTGCAGCAGCCGATGATTGCGGGTGTGATGGGGGTGGCGTCGCTGATCCCAGTAGTCCCGGCCCGGGTTCCGGGTGGGATTCCGACGATGATGATGATGCATCGGACAGCGGATCCGGAAGCAGCTCGGGAAGTGGATCCAGCAGCGGATCAGGGAGCAGTTCGGGGAGTGGATCCAGTAGTGGATCCGGGAGCGGTTCGGGCACTGCACCGGACAGCTCATCAGGAAGTGGATCCGGGAGCACATCAGGGAGCAGTTCGAGCAGCTCCTCGTCAGATTCGGGTGGATCTTCAGCACCCGCCGGGGGATCGGCAGAAGACGCCGTGCTCTGGAGAATAAAGGGGGATGACCTCTACGCGAAAGGCCAGTATAACGAATCGCTGGCTGCCTATGAAAAATCGACAACTATCGATCCTTACTCGTTCAAATCCTGGGAAGGGAAGGGGAAGGTGCTGCTCGCTCTTGGCAGGGGTGAGGATGCAGCGAAGGCATTGACACGGGCGCTCAAACTGGACCCCGCCGATGCAGAAGTGTATGCCCTCCTTGGCGATGCCCGCAATGCAACCGGTGATTACCAGGTTGCCGCAGAGCAGTACCTGAAGGCCCTCGCCATGGACCCGAAGATCGCCGGGGTAACTGAAAAACTCTCTGCCGTATATGCCGCAGAAAAAATGGTCCTCCCCGATGGAAGCGAGACCGCTGCACCCATTCAGACTATAACCACTCCTGCAGTCACACAGAATGTAACGGTTGCAGAGACGACCATAGCCCTCCCGACCACGACAACAGACGGTTCTTCAGGTGCTAATACTGGAATACTTCTTTCTCTTACTCGTTGGATTCAGGAGAACCTGGACTCTTTTTTTAAGCGGTAGTTCTCTGATTGTCTTGGACCCCATTTTTTTTAACCTATAATCCCCCTGTCTAGACACCTCGATTCTCTGAACGAACCCCCCCCTGCACCCATCCCTACCCTTATCTCACCCGTTGCTGCATATGCCGCAGAAAAAATGGTCCTCCCCGATGGAAGCGAGACCGCTGCACCCATTCAGACTATAACCACTCCTGCAGTCACACAGAATGTAACGGTTGCAGAGACGACCATAGCCCTCCCGACCACGACAACAGACGGTTCTTCAGGTGCTAATACTGGAATACTTCTTTCTCTTACTCGTTGGATTCAGGAGAACCTGGACTCTTTTTTTAAGCGGTAGTTCTCTGATTGTCTTGGACCCCATTTTTTTTAACCTATAATCCCCCTGTCCTGACACCTCGATCCTCTGAACGAACCACACCTGCACCCATCCCTATCCTTATCTTCCCCGTTGCAGCATACTAATACGAGAAAATCCCCGTTCCTCCTGGATCATGACCGCCCTCTCATCCAATCCCTGCACGCTCGTCCTTCATGGACCGGAGGTGTTCGATTCCGGCGACGTGTCGTTCCTGATCGACCGGCTCTGTCCCGAACGGGTCATCGTCGCGGGGGTGATGGCACGTACCGCTGCAGAGGAGTCGGGGATCCCCTGCGAGTTCATCAGTGTTCCCCCAAGCTGGATCCTGAAGGACCTTCTGGGGTGTTGTGTCCTCGCAAACCATGGCAAGACCCCGGAGTCAGGGAGGATCTTTGGCGAAATCGTGGCGTCCCGGCTCCTGCCCCGTGGACTGATCCACCTGGAGTGCTCGGATAAGACCCTCTATGCCTGGAACCGGCCGATCGACCGCGAGGTCCTGGATATTGCAGAGAAGACGGGGTTTGTCATCGTTCCTGCAACTGTTTCGGAAAAGGGCGGATCAGGGGAACGGACGATTCGGGGGTGTATGTCAGGAGAACCGGTCTACGTGGACGGGACCGTCATCGGGCTTGCCACCGGGCCGGTGGTTGTGCTGAAGTCTTCGGACGGTACGATCGTCCCGGTCTCGGGAATCGTCCCAAAACCCCACGGCCTTGAAAAGATCAGGGGCAAACCGTATCACGACCTCTCGCGGGTCTGGTGCAAGAGCGGAGCGATACGGCGGGGGAGCCCGGCCACGTCTTTTTTGCGGAGCCGGACAGGCCGGGTTCTTTTCATCGACCATTGCGGGCATCATCTCTATACCCTGCTCACCCCCGACATCTGCGGTGTTGTCAGTGTTGGGGATGATACCACCGCAGTCTGCGGGCATATCTGCTCCCACCTCGGCATCCCGGTCTTTGGTATCGTTGACGGGGACCGCGATGGCATCGTTGACGCCAGGTATGCCGGCGGCTCGGTGATCGCTTTTACCCCAAACGAACGGGACGATGACATCGGTTCCGAGGTCAGGGAGCTGATCCCAAAAGACCCGGTGGAGTGGAACGAGTTCGTGTCTCGGTTAATCCGCCACCTCGGCAGCCGGGTGACTATCTCGAAATATCCGGGGTGAGGCGGGGTGCTCTGCGCAGTTTGCAAGGGAAAAGGCCTCTGCGGGCTTTCACGGTGCCCGATCACCGCACGGTTCCACTCCCTTGCCGCCACAAAACTGGTAACCGGGTATGCCGGGACAGCCCCCTCCGTCTTTATCGGGAGTTACGGGTATCCCTCGGTGAGCGGCGGCCCCCTCCTTGTCAACGACAGCGACCTCCCCACCGAATGGCTCCGGCAGGGGCTCGGGATCGAGGATATTGTCCGGCTCCGTGCAGAGACCATTCGGGGGATTTCCAAGGTCGCTCCGTATCTTGAGCCGATACAGGAGATCGCCCTGGCACCACGCCCGGTCACGGTCGAGGCATCGTTCGACCGGCCTGTCCGGTTCAGTCCGGATTTCGACCGGGTGACGGCACCGGTCGGGTGCTCGGGAAGTATCGCGCGCCTTGACGTGCTCGATCACCTCGCGACTGACCGGGCTGTTGACCGGGTAGCCTCCGATACTGATCTCTCTGCAGGAGAGGCATGCATATCCCTTCACCAGTCGGGAATTGACGTGTACCGCATCACCCCCCTTTTCACTGCCGGGCTCCTGGGGAAGAGACGAAAGATCGTGCCGACCCGGTGGGCGATCACGGCAGTGGACGACTCGGTCTCGACCGCACAGAAAAAGGCAGTCTCACGGTGTCAGGAGGTTTCGGAAGTCCGGCTCCATTATGCGGAACTGTTCGGAAACAGAATCGCCGTGATCCTCGTTCCCGGCGATTGGCGATACGAGATGATAGAACGGTGGGGACCAAAGAGCCTCTGGGCTCATGATACGGAGAGCATCACCCGGGACGGAGAGTCATTGAAAAAGACCGGGTACTCCCCTATCACAGGCGCCTATTACTCGGCGAGACTCGCGGTCACCGAGCACCTGGTCAGGGAAAACCGGTGTGCCCGGGCGATGGTCATCCGGAATGTCGAACCATCCTACTGGGCTCCGCTCGGCACCTGGGTGGTGCGGGAGGCGACCCGCCGGGCGATGGCCACAAAACCCCTCCTCCTCCCCTCCCTCGCAGAGGCTATCGATCATGCAGGGAACCTCACCGGATTTCCCGGATGGTCCCGCCACTCCGCGCTGGTCCCCGAGATCCGATGTCAGAAGACGCTCTTTGAGTTCTGATTCCGGGCAAAGATAAAACAGGCATCAGAGATGATCTTGTTGAACTCATCCCTGGGGGCATTTGTTACCCGGGAGAGTGTTTCTTTTTTTCATTTGATCGGTGCAATATGGAGTCTTTTTCAATGATTCCCATGAAGGCTCTCGTCCTCTTTCCTGTTCCCGTTCGCCGATTGCCGGGAATATCGCTCCCTGATGCTGTCCAGGGTCTCGATCTCATCAATCGAC
Organism: uncultured Methanoregula sp.; assembly: GCA_964598015.1. Taxonomy (GTDB): domain Archaea; phylum Halobacteriota; class Methanomicrobia; order Methanomicrobiales; family Methanospirillaceae; genus UBA9949. The sequence continues at coordinate 22,529 of CAZRAQ010000020.1, forward strand.
TTGTCATCGCGGAGCTGGATGAACCGGGGGAAACGGAGGGCAAACCCCCCCTCATAATTGGGGCTCTTCTGGATCTCGGAATACCCGATCTCGACCACGATCCCGGGCTCGAACCGCACCTCTTTTCCTGATTCGCTGATAACCCTGTCTTTGAGCAGGGCATACATCTCCTGGAGCTGCTCATCGGAAAATCCGGTTGCGACTTTTGACAACGGTTGCAGGCCGCCATCCGGGTCCTGGCATGCGAGGAGGAAGGAGCCGAAGAGATGTGCCCGTTTCCCCTCGCCCCAATCGGCGCCGATCACCGCGAGGTCAAGGGTATCGACCGCCGGTTTGATCTTGATCCAGTTCTTGCCCCTCACACCGGGAGTGTAGGGGGATGCCGGCACCTTCAGCATCAGCCCTTCATGGCCGGCCGCCAGGGCGTCCTGGTACATCTTCCCGATCACCTCAGGGTCGTCGCTCACGACCTGGGGGGCGACATACCCGCGTACCACTGAAATAAGCCGAGACCTCCGCTCCGAGAACGGAAGATCAATCAGCGTCTCGCCGTCCATATGGAGGATGTCGAACACATTCGGCAGCAACTGGATCTCTTCCTGGATCTCGTCGATCCCGTATTTTCTCCGGAATCTCCTGAGCACGGCCTGGAACGGCATGGGCCTGCCGTCCTTTATGGCGATCACCTCGCCATCGAGGATAACGTCATGATCGGTCGACGCTGCAAGGAGCTTCACGACATCCGGGAGTGCATCGGTCACCTCCTCGAGTTTCCGTGAATACATCCGGCAGGACCCGCCCGATTTGTGGAACTGGAACCTGCTCCCGTCATACTTGTATTCCGCAGCCACAGCCCCGTTATCGGCGATAGTTCCCCCTATGGTCCCCTGCTGTGCAAGCATCATCTTCACCGGGTGGAACAGCTCGATTTGGACCTCCTTCAACCGTGCCTCGCCCTGTTTTGCGAAGAGGGCGACCTGCCCCAGGTCGTTGATCGCCTGGACCGCATGCTCCACCTGGTAGGGATCGACCTGGAATGCCCGGGCGATCGCTTCCCTCACGTTCCCCTCGCCGACCCCAATCCGCAGGTCTTCGAGCATGATGCGGGCGAGATATCTCCCCTCGAGGGGTGTCGCGTTGCTGAAGAGTTTTCTCACCACGCGGAGTTTCTCCTTCTGTGACCTGGTGCCTCCGGTGGCCGCAATTGCGGTAAGTTCCCTGTATACATCGAGCAGGCTAAGCTCTTCAGAGAAGAAGGAGGTCTGTTCCTTCCGGGCCAGCAGCTCTTCGACCGCTGCCCCGACATCCCCGGTCTGGTTGATGAGGCCGACCACCTCGTCCTTACGTATCCCGGCAACGTATGCCACCCCCTCGTAGAGGAGATTCGGCCCGATCCCGAGTTTCTCAGGGCTCCAATCGGGGAAGATCCGTCCCATGACAAACCGGATAAAGACGGGGAGCTCTTCGTCACTGAGAGAAGGAAGGACCTGAGCGATTACATCGATCATCGCCAGGCGTCCCGGGATTCCTTCCAGCTGCTCGCAGACACGTGCAAATTCAGAAAACTTCATGTACGGGCTCTGTTTGCATCAGATTTGGCGGAGCAGGGAATAAGGGTTGTTATCCGGGGGATGGCGGGAGAATTACTTGAAAACCATGAGGGTGGAGAACCAGACACCGTCAGGAAGTCCCCGGGGGTCACTACCTTTGACCCAATATTCCTCGGCCGGGGAGTCACCCACGACACCGAGTTCGAGAGATGGGCGAACTGACAGATGCCCTCTCTTTTTCCATTCGGGGATAAATGGATCAGACCCTGATCCTTCCAGGCCAGCCGTTGTCCTTCTCCGGGTTTGACGCAAGGGTGATCCCAACCTCGTCCATGAAGAGGCCGACCCCCTCCCGGGCGGTCGCAAGCGCCTTTTCCGGGGTGTTGTTCACCTCGGAGAGGTGCGAGAGCATCACGTGGTGGAGCTGACCTGAAAGCGACCGGATGCAGGCAGCAGCATCGGGGTTCGAGAGATGCCCCCGCTTCGACCGGATCCTCCGTTTCAGCATCTCCGGATACGGCCCGGTCCTGAGCATCTCGGGGCAGTGGTTGCTCTCGAGGACCAGGGCATCGCAGCGGGAGAGCCACTCCCCAAGTCCTGGTGAGATGATTCCCGTGTCGGTGCAGCACCCGATCGAGGTCCCGTTCTCTCTCACCCGGAAGGCACAGGGTTCCTTCGCATCATGGGAGGTCGGGTGGGTCTCGATTGCAAAGTCCCCTACCTCAAGCCGCTCGTCGAACCGGCACCGGACCAGTTCGACCGGCATGATGGAACTCCCACGGCACCGTATGAACTCGTGCAGGGTGCCGCCGGTCGCAACCACCGGTATCTTCAGGGACCGGGCAAGGGCAAACACCCCCCTCATATGATCGACATGCTCATGGGTCACGAGGATAGCCTGGACCCGGTCAGCCCTGCCCCCAACCGTGCTCAGCCGGGCCAAAATCTCCCGCTTCGAGAGCCCGGCATCGACAAGCACGGCTGATTCACCACTCTCGATATAGAGGCAGTTCCCGCTGCTCCCGCTCGCCAGGGCAATGCACTCCATCTCGCAGGAGAATAGGGCTTTATCCCTTATACAGGCTCCGATTGTGGAGTAAAGAGGGTAAAAAAAGATATCAGGTCCATTTTTTACCAGGGGGATCGTGCACGCCTAGGGCATGACCTCCTGTACAAGCATCGATTCTGGGGGCTGTCCTGAAATTACCGTGCACCAGCGGGGGATATCCCAGATACCAGAATAAATATTTGTTCACCATACAGGAATGTTGAAAAAAGGATTACTAAGAGAAGCACCAACCGGGGTGCCATCACATCACAGCCAGGAGCGAACAGAATCTGCTGCCAGAGATGCGGTTGACGAGGTGATAATCAGGTCAATTGAGGGAACATTTGGTCGTTTTTTGAGATGGAAGATCACGGGTTTAGTTCCCATCTGTTGAGGGTAAGACCCTGCTGGCGGATACACTCCTGCCTGAGCATCATGCAAATAAAAAATACCACGGAAAAGAGGGTGGGCGGATTACCGCTCCACCACGTGGATAGCACTCGCTTTGAACGCAAGCCCGATCTCCTTGCCAAGGGCGAGGTCAAGCTCCTCGTACGATCGCTGGGTGATCACGGCGGTCAGTCTGATCCCGGCATCGATCTTCAGCCGGGCATTCGGCCCCATCGGGAGGACCTTGGTGATGCGCCCGGTAAACTCGTTCCTGGCGCTGCTTTTTACCCCGTCCTTGATGTGGAACGTGATGTCCTCGGGACGCATGAAGAGGATGACCGGAGATCCGATGGGAAGCGGTGTCGTGGCGATGAGGGTCCCCCCATTCACATCAACAGAAGCGAGCCCGCCTTCGTTTGTGGCAATGATGCCCTCAAAAATATTCTCGACCCCCACCATGTTCGCGACAGCCCTGTTCATCGGTTGGTAGAAGATCTCTTTGGAGGTCCCGATCTGGCCGATACGGCCATCGATCACGACGCCGATCCGGTCTGCCAGCCGCTGCCCCTGGATCATGTCATGGGTCGACAGGACGATGGTGATGCCGAACCGTTCCTTGAGTGCAGAGATCAGGCTCTCTATCTTCTCGGTGGAGACCGGGTCGAGATTGGCAGTCGGCTCATCGAGCAGGAGGATCTCGGGCCTGGTGGAGATAGCCCGGGCGATCGCCACCCTCTGCATCTCTCCCCCAGAGAGCGTGGTGGCCTTCCGCTCCTCGTATCCTCCTAACCCTACGAGTTCGAGTGCTTCGGGCACCCGGGCCTGTATATCATCCTTTGCGGCATTCCGGAATAAAAGCCCCATAGCAACGTTCTCAAAAACAGTCCCCCTAAGGGGGGAAGGCTTCTGGAAGACCATGCTCATCTTCCGCCGGATAGGGATCCTGTCGCGGTTCTTCAGAGTAGAGACCCCCGTGCCGTCAATGCTGATACTCCCGCTCGTTGGCCGCTCAAGCATGTCGATGAGGCGGAGGATAGTGGTCTTTCCTGACCCGCTTGGCCCTATGAAGGTGAAGATCTCGCCGTTTTTGATCGAAAAAGAGGCATCCTTCAACACCTCTTTTTCACCAAAGTTCATCACCACGTGCTCAAACTCGATCACAGCACTCACCGCTCCTGTACAAGGAACAGTATTCCGGTCACTACCAATGCGACGGCAAGAAGGATGAGTCCAAGCGCGATTGAAAACGCAGTGTCACCCATCGATGTCTGGAGGGCGATAGCGGTGGTGAGCACCCGGGTGTAGAACCGTATATTGCCACCGAGTATCATCGCTGCCCCGACCTCGGAGATCGCCCTGCCAAAGCCGAGGATGACGCCCCCAAGGATGGCGAACCGGGCCTCCTTGACGATGGTGATCACGGTCTGGGTCTCGGTGGCCCCGAGCGATATCACCGTGTCCTGTTTTGTCCGGCTCACCCCGGAAAGGGCGATCAGGGTCATCCCGGTCATCAGGGGGATGATCAGCACGATCTGCCCGATTATCATGGCGGTGGGGGTGTACATGAGTCGAAAATACCCAAAAGGTCCGGATCGGTTGATGAGGAGGAAGACCAGCAGGCCGGCAAGCACCGTGGGGAGAGCATACAGTGCCTGGATGATGGTGATAACCCCCCTCTTGCCGCCAAACTCCTTGAAGTGGATGAATCCCCCGAGGGGTATGGCAATCAGGGAACCGAGCAGGGTTGCTATGAGGGAGATGTAAAGCGATCGTGCGGTGATATCGATAATTTCCGGATCCAGGGAGACAATCAGCTGGAACGCCTGGATAAATCCTTGTAGTAATTCGCTCATTTCGAGACACTTCCACAATTCAGGTATGCATGAGCCCGGGTTCCTGGAAGGGGACGTTTACCGTACCTGGTAACAGTTCCCCCGACTTGCTTTCAGGATGAAGTTGGCAGACAGGACTCCGGAATGTCAGTCAACTCAATAGTAAACACTTGGATTTCAGGGGAATATAAATGATATCAGCTTACCTGCTGCTACATCAACTGATATAAGAAAAAAAGATCAGAGACCGGCCCTTGCCATGAGATCCAAATAGACCTGCGGGCCAAGGATTGCCTCTCCTTCAGCGGCGTAACGGTCTTTCATCATGGCAAGCAATCGCGCGGTCCCTGCAGGGGTGGTCATGATCCCGACCCGCTCAGCACGGGTGACGAGTGCATCCTGCTCCATTATCCCGAAGTACGGAAGGACGTAGTAATGGGGTACGTCGAGGAACTCGGCAAGCCTCCGCGTGGTGGGCAGCCTGATGCGAATCCCCCCCTCCGAGAAGATCACCGATAGTTCATGCTCTTCGAGGAGCTGGATGCGGAGGACTGCATCGTACATGATATCGATAGAGAGCGCTACCATCTGGAATCTTTCATGTACAGATCGTCACGCAGGGACAAAAAGACTGGGGTGAGGTGATTGAAGGAGATGCTGCTATTCCTTAAATTTTTTCGAATTATCCCGGAGAGCGTTCACAATAAGTAATTCTGATTTTTCGATATTTTTACAAATTAAGGCTAATTTATGGTTTCTATTAAAATATACTCCTCTCTGATCTGGACAGAGCAGGTCATCGTGTGGTCGCACGTGAGTGAGCATCTCCGATTGTGCGGGATATTGTAAGTCGCATTCTGTAAAATTCCGAAAGGCATTGGTATCTTCAGATATGGTTAGTAAATATGTTTATATTGGGCCTATAGATAATTATGATTGATTAAAATCATGAAGATCAGCGCACGAAACCAGATCCCTGGAACAGTGAAGATGATCAAGAAGGGTCCGGTGAGCACGGAAGTTGTCATCACCATTGCCGGGGGAAATGAGATAGTGGCCTCCATCACCACCCACTCTTCGGAGCATCTGAAACTGAAGGAAGGGTCGAAGGTCTATGCGATCATGAAGGCTTCTGAAGTCATGGTGGGGATCGATTAAGGATCTCTTTTTTAATGGATGTCAGGACATCCACGTCCTCATTCATCCGGGTTGAAAGCAGAGAGGTGTAGTTTGTATGAGCAAGCATAGGATATCGGAGACAAACCAGACGGCAAAAACAGAAAACGCCATGACCGTGGACCACCGTATTATTGCTGTCCGTGAAGATACGGTCGAGCCGGCAACCGTCCAGGTATGTATTGAAGATACGGTCACCCTTCTCCTCAACGAAAAACCGATCACCACCCTTAAGATCACTCCTTCAGACCTAGAAAGTTTTGCTGTCGGGTTTCTCATTTGCGAAGGACTGGTCCCGGATCCTTCCTGCATCGCCGCAGTGGCGATCGATCCCCCGCTCATCTCGGTCACAGCAGATACCGGTTCCTGTTCGGAACAGGACCATTCTCTTGAAGTCAGGAGTGCAGGGATCGGCATCAGGCATATCAAGGGGATAGCCGGTCCACCGCTCGGGGATGGCATCAGCATTGATAAAAGCGTCCTCTTTGAAGGAACCCGGCAGATCCACGAGACTGCATCAGTCTGGCGCTCAACGGGCGGAACGCATTGCACCATCCTCGTCAATGCACAAGGAGAGATCCGGTCCGCAGCTGAAGATATCGGGCGGCACAGTTCAGTTGACAAGGCAGTGGGAAAAGCGATTCTCTCCGGATTGGACCCTGCCGACTGTTTCATGGTTTGCACCGGCAGGCTTCCTGCAGACATGGTCGCAAAGGCATACCGGGCAGGGATCTCCATTGTTGTCAGCAACAATGCCCCGTTCTCTTCGGGAATCGCCCTTGCGGAGCGAATGCACATGACCCTTGTGGGATTCGCCCGGCCGCCAAGGATGAGCATTTATACTCATCCAGAACGGATACGGTTGTAATGAGAGAGGGCATCCTATTTTCACTCTCTTTCAATGTATGTTTGAACTGATATCGAACTTCTGGCT
>CAZRAQ010000021.1:0-27837 GCA_964598015.1 uncultured Methanoregula sp.
GCATCGTTATACCTGAAAAAGCTGGAAGAGATAGGGATCCTTGCTTCGCATAAGGTCGGAAGAGAGAAGATCTATGTTCATACGGCACTGCTGAAGCTGCTCATGGAACCGTAAAATGTGTCGATGAACCTGATTTATTTCGACACGTTTTGATGATATGGTGAAGGCCTCGACATATGCTGGGAGGTATTGGTTCAATAATGAACCACAGGGTTCATTTTTGAACCGATGTATGATATATTTTTCAAGGGTCTCGTTATGAAAGGAAGTGGTGAGAGAGAAGGAATGACCGGGAGAATATGAAACATCCTGTATCTCGTTGAGAGAGGGCTCCTCCGTATCCCGGTACTATCCCTTGGAGCAGTGTGTCGTGCCTTTCTCAACGGAATTGGATGATACCGAGGATTACCATCACGATGAGAGCGAGAATGACAGCTCCCAGGAGTCCAAAAATAAACCATCCGATGAGAAAGGCGATTACCGAGCCCAGCCCGAGCGCCCCCCAGTTCACGTCAATTGCCATGGTTCACCCCCGGAGCGACCGCGTCTGACACGGTTTCTTTCTCTCATACCTCACACCGGACCAGCGAGTGTTGGCAGGAACCATCCAACGATAGTGGTCGCCAGCCAGATAAAACCGGCAATGACCAGGGATTTGAGCCACCCGATCTTGTAGAGGAGCTGCAATGCCAGCAGCCACCCGATTCCGGCGATGAGTGCGGCTATCCATCCCTGGCCCAGCAGATAGTAGACGATGGCATAGATGACCGTACCGGCAAGGGCAGCGAGAATTGCCGTGATGATACCCTCTTTTTCACCGAACATCTTGACAATGATGTAAATAATGACGGTTGAAACGATCAATGGGATGAGAAAGGTCGCAAGAGTGGTAGCAGTCGACGCCATAGTACAGGCTTCCTTTCTTTCATGGTAGTATTAAATGTTTTATTGGTTTCAATTGACGGTGTTCCTTCTCCGCAGATAACCTACTCACCAGAGTTATTCATGATCTCTAAAAAGTGGATCTGGGATAGGACGAACAGGGAGGTCGGAGGGGAATATTGGTAGTGGATATCCCCTCCCCGGGCTCCAGATGAGGACGAAATTATATACCTTTTCGTCCTTATCCTTTATCATTCATGGCGGCCGATGAGGGATGCCGAAACCTCTGTATGGGGCTGAGAATTCATTTCCCCTGCTTCATTGATACCAGGGTTGATCCGGCAAAATCCAGAGAGAGAGGAGACAGCTGCTTTTCCCCCTCCCAGAAGGAGGAATTCCGGGAGTATCGGCAACAAGCCCTCCTTCCTGCTATGCAGTGTGCTTTTCACTGGCTTGACTCTGGAGCATGCCTCTCCCTGAGCATATCAGGTCTGGCAATCGATCAGCTCTTGGAGGATGAGTCCAATGGGGCGGATATGCTCGTGCAGGCCATGAAGCATCGGGGTGCCGAGGTCCTTGGACAGACCTATTACCACAGTGTGGCCGGACTTTTTTCGGAGAAAGATGAATTCATCTGCCAGGTCAATTCCCATGCGAAACTGGTTGAGGAACTGGCCGGCAAAAGACCGGTTATCTTTGAAAATACGGAGTATGTTTTCAACTCCGATCTTGCAGAACTTATCAGGAACCTCGGATTTTCTGCCCTCTATTCCGAGGGGCACGACCATATCCTTTCCGGAATGAACCCGAATTATGTCTATTCATGCCGGGATCTGCCGGTTTTCATCAGGAACTGTCGTCTCTCCGATGATATTGCCCACCGCTTCCATGACCGGAACTGGGACCAGTATCCTCTCACCGCGGGGAAATTTGCAGGCTGGATTGCAAAAAGCCCCGGGGATTGTATCCATATCTCTCTTGATGCCGGTATTTTTTCCGGAAACGGGAGAGATGCCTCATCATTTGAGGAGTTCTTCTGCGGTCTGCCTGATGCGTTGCATTCCGAAGCGGTCAGGACTGTGCTCCCCGAATCAGTGCTTCAAAATCCACCAAAAAGAGAACTGTTGCTGGAAGATCTCGGGTGCTGCCTGGCCGACACGGTCTGCGCCCTGACCGGGATTCAGAATATGCTCCAGCAATCGGCGTTCTGGTGTCTTGAGGCAGGAGGAGCCCTGATCACCGATAAAGAGCCGTGGCGACGGCTCCAGAGTACCGATCATTTTGCCCGTATGGCAGGCAGGTCAGGGTCCTGCGGCAGGTTGACGGCACGTTACACCAGCAGGGAGGCCTATGACTATTTTGCCGCTTACCTGCGGGGTATTGCCTTCTATGAGGAGGCCTGTCTTCCACAGCAGCGATCCCGCCTCGCCGCAAGGGCTCTCCGGTGCCTTCCTCCCGATAGGGCTTTCCATTTTTATTCCCCGGAACGGTATACCGGGTATTCGGCCCACAGTCTGACGGAATTCTCCCGGCTCCTCGAATTTGTTCCCGATGAGGTCTTTTTGTTCCACCAGGAACGCGGTGATTTCTCCCGTTGGATTACTGATGTGCTCGGGGACAGTGCACTTGCCAGGGACATGGAGCAGTGCACCCAGGCTGGTGAGGCAGCGGAACTGGTGATGAGGAGAGTCCGGGAGCTATGCCGCCGCTTAAAATAGCCCACTTCTGCTGGGAATCCCTGCATGCAATGCGGGAAGGGGGTCTTGCACCGGCTGTCACTCACCTTGCCGAGGTACTCGGAAGAACGCATGAGGTGCATTTTTTTACCAGAGGAGATGGGCCGGACCGGAATATCGAGGGCGTTTTTTACCATTTTTGTCAGCCTGAAGGTGAAAATATCCTCGACTACTGCCATGACATGAGCATGGCGATGCTCCGGATGTTCCATGAATCGGATGCTCCTCCGTTTGATATCCTCCATTTCCATGACTGGCATTGTATTGATGCTCTTGAAGAACTTCGGGAGAGGAAGACGGTGATCAGCTACCATTCCACTGAATACGGCAGGAATGGAAATAATTTTGGGAACTGGCCCGAATTCCGTGCCATCTCTGCAAAAGAGTGGAGGGGTGGGTACCTGGCCGGACAGGTGGCCACGGTCTCAAAACATACCAAGACCGAGATCATGTGGCTGTACGGGATTCCTGAACACAAGATAACGGTGACCCCCAATGGCATCTATCCCGATTCCTATCGGGTCCGACTTGACCCGGGCTCGGTAAAAAAACGATACGGCATTCATCCTCTCGCCCCCCTGGTGCTCTTCGTTGGGCGACTGGTCTACCAGAAAGGGCCTGACCTCCTGGTGGATGCCATCCCCCTGGTCCTGCAACGGCGCTGGGATGTCCAGTTTATCATTGCAGGAAAAGGGGATATGCTGCCATCCCTCGGGGAACGGTGCCGGGCGCTTCCGGTCCGATTCACCGGGTACATTCCTGATGAGGAATACCTCCAGCTCCTGAACGCCTGCGACCTGGTCGTCATTCCCAGCAGGAACGAACCCTTCGGGCTGGTGCTTACCGAGGCCTGGAGTGCAGAGCGGTGTGTGGTGGCGACCGACGTGGGGGGGCTTTCAGAGAACATTGACAATTTCGTGGATGGTATTAAAGTGCCGGTCAGGGCCGATTCCATTGCCTGGGGCATCAACTATAGTATCGAGGATCCGATCAGGATCCGGGCCATGGGCCTGGCAGGGAGACAGAAAGTCGTCTCCCTGTTCAACTGGGAAAAGATCAGCACCATAATGGAACAGGTCTATGCGAGATTGCACAATGCCGGGAAAGATGAACCCCGCCAGGAACTCAGGAAGGAGGACCCATGAGCAGAGAGATGGGACGCGGTACAGCAATGTCCGGGGAACATTCACCCATTCTGTCCGAATTCGATATTTTTCTCTTCAAACAGGGAAATCATCATCGCCTGTACCGGAAGATGGGTGGCCACCCTCTCGTGGTGAACGGGATCAGCGGCACATGGTTTTCTGTCTGGGCTCCCAATGCCCGCCTGGTTACCGTCATTGGTGATTTCAATGGATGGGATACCTCAACAGATCCACTGAACCAGAGATCTGACGGATCCGGTATCTGGGAGGGCTTCATCCCCGGGGCGCATACTGGCATGCGGTATAAGTACCATATTATCTCACGGTATCACGACTACACGGCTGACAAGGGCGACCCGTTTGCCTTTTCCTGGGAAGTACCTCCGGCGACAGCATCACGTCTTGCCGACCCCTGCTTCGAATGGCGGGATCAGGCATGGATGGAGAGGAGAAGAGAGAAAGGTGATCTGCTCGCCCCTGTTTCTCTCTATGAGGTGCATCTGGGATCATGGAGGAAGATACCTGGCGATGAAGAGCGATCTCCCACGTACCGGGAACTGGCCCCTATGCTTGCCGGGTATCTTACCGAGATGGGATTTACGCACGTGGAGTTCCTCCCGGTCATGGAGCATCCCTTCTACGGTTCCTGGGGTTACCAGACTGTGGGGTATTTTGCCCCGACCAGCCGGTACGGGGATCCGGGTGATTTCATGTACCTCATCGATTATCTCCACCGGCATGGGATCGGGGTCATCCTGGACTGGGTACCTTCTCATTTTCCTTCCGACCGGCACGGGCCCGGGTTTTTTGACGGAACCCACCTGTATGAACACGCAGCACCGGAACGGGGTTTTCACCCGGAATGGAAGAGCCTGATTTTCAACTATGGCAGGTATGAGGTGCAGTCATTTCTCATCAGCAGTGCCCTCTTCTGGCTGGACCTGTACCATGCTGATGGTCTGCGGGTGGACGGGGTAGCCTCCATGCTCTACCTCGATTACGCCCGGGAGAAGGGAGCATGGGTACCAAACCAGTATGGGGGAAACGAAAATCTTGAAGCGCTCTCATTTCTCCGGAAGCTCAATGAGGCGGTCTACAAAGAGTACCCGGACGTGCAGACCATAGCCGAGGAGTCGACCGCCTGGCCGATGGTGACACGGCCGACTTATGCGGGGGGGGTCGGGTTTGGCCTGAAGTGGAACCTGGGATGGATGCATGATACCCTCCAGTTCTTCTCACGGGACCCTGTTCACCGTTCCTATCATCTTCCCGAACTGACCTTCTCCCTCTGTTATGCCTATTCGGAAAATTATGTACTCTGTCTCTCCCATGATGAGGTGGTCCATGGGAAAGGCTCGCTCTACGGCCGGATGCCGGGGGACGAGTGGAAGAAGCTGGCCAACCTCAGACTGCTCTACGGGTACCTGTTTGCCCATCCGGGAAAGAAGCTGCTCTTCATGGGAAGCGAGTTCGGGCAGCGGTGCGAATGGGACCATCAGAGCGGCCTTGAGTGGCATCTCCTTGAATCACGGGCGCACCAGGGAGTGCGTCAATGGGTCAGGGACCTGAACAGGATATACCGGGAAGGAGCGGCACTCCATGGAACCGATTTTGATCCCCGGGGTTTCGAATGGGTTGACTATGGAGACACCACAAACATCGTACTGAGCTTCATCCGGAGCAACCCGGATTCAGCTGATACCCTGCTCGCCCTCTGCAACTTTACGCCACTACCCCGCTACGATTACCGGATCGGACTTCCGGCAGGGGGGGTATGGAAGGAGATTCTTAACAGTGATGCAGAGCACTACGGCGGGTCAGGGATGGGCAACTTCGGCGCTGTTACCGCAGATCCTGTCCCCTTCCACCACAGGCCCTTCTCCGCTACGGTTACCCTTCCCCCGCTGGCATTTCTGCTCCTGAAACACGAAGGAGGCGAATAATATGGCAGGAACGATCTGCATTCACGGACACTTTTACCAGCCGTCCCGGGAAAACCCGTGGACGGGCGTGATTGAGCGGGAACCTTCCGCCACTCCCTGGCATGACTGGAACGACCGGATAACGGATGAATGCTACCGGCCCAATACGGCAGCCCGGATCCTTGATGGGCAGGGGCTCATCCACAAGATCACAAACACCTACTCACGAATCAGTTACGATTTCGGCCCTACGCTGCTTTCCTGGCTTGAGCGGGAACGATCCCCGGTGTATGAGGATATTCTCCGTGCAGATGCCCTGGCACAGGATCGGTTCTCACGGCACGGAAGTGCCCTTGCCCACCCGTACCACCACCTCATCATGCCACTGCTCTCCCGGGCCGACAAGGAGACCGAAGTGAGATGGGGGATCCGTGATTTCGAGGACCGGTTCGGGAGATATCCTGAAGGGATGTGGCTGCCGGAAATGGCTGTCGACGGAGAAACACTCGATGTTCTTGCCGACCACGGAATCCTCTTTACGCTCCTCTCCCCCCACCAGGGATGCCGGGTCCGGCATGTCCGGGATGAGCACTGGACCGATACCCCTGGAGGAAATATCGATACGACCGTTCCCTATCTCTGCCGCCTCCCTTCCGGAAAAGCGATAACGGTCTTCTTCCATCATGCTTCCCTCAGCTCGGAGGTGGCATTTGGAGACCTGCTCCGGAATGGCGACCGGTTCTTCGATCGTCTCCTCTCGCTCTCCCGGGATGCCGGCCTCCTCCATTTCGCAACGGATGGTGAGACCTTTGGTCATCACCGCCCGTTCGGTGAGATGGCGCTCGGCTGGTGCCTGGACCGGATTGAGTCCTCTCATCCCGGTACCCTGACAATCTATGGGGAGTATCTTGCAAATCATGCACCGGAACGGGAAGTCGGGATCGTCGAACGCACGTCATGGAGCTGCCCTCATGGTATCCGGCGTTGGGATGAGGGATGTACCTGTGAATCCGGAAGGCATAAGGGATGGAGCCACGAATGGAGGGGTCCTCTGCGCACTGCGGTACATACGCTCTCCCTCACCCTTGCTGAATTGTTTGGCCGTGAAGCAGGTGCGTTCTTCGCTGACCCCTGGTCGGCGAGGGATGACAGTATCAGGATAATCCGGGACAGTTCACCCGGGTCCATTAACCAGTTCTTTCTGGATCATGCAAGCCGGTCCCTGGAACCCGGGGAACGGGAGAAGGCACTTGCGCTGCTTGAGATGGCCAGGCAGTGCCTGGCAATGCGGACGAGCTGTGCCTGGTTTTTTGATGACATTGCTGATCGCGAAGCGGTGCAGGTCCTCCGGCACGCTGCACGTGCTCTCCAGCTCGCCAGCGATCTGACAGGGACCCGGCATGAGCTGGCGTTCATTGAGCTCCTGTCGGCGATAAAAGGGAGCCGGCCGCAGTATCCTGACGGTGGTGTGGTATACCGGGAATGCGTGGTTCCCCATGTGTTGTCCCGGGAAAAAGAAGCCGCCTGCCTTGCGCTTTTGGAGAGTGCAAGGGAGAAAGGATGCACGTTCTTTACCGATGCGTATGCCGGAGAATTTCTCTCGTGCGGGGAATTCCTTCCTGCCCATGACCTGTCACTTTCCGGAAGGCCGGTCAGGTACTGTGTGATGGGCACAGGAACGGCGTCTGTTCTGCTTGGGGTCTCCTTTACGACCGCCATACCTGCCCAGGATATCTCCGGGTATCTTCTTCCTGTCCTCCGGAAAAAGGGATATGCTGCCGCGGCTGAGAAGATCGCCTCAGTATTCCCCTATGTCTTCACCCCGGCCGCTCTTCCGCCTGCAGGAACGAGGCTTGCCCTCCGATCACAACTCATGAGGGTTACCGGGGTTTTTGATGGAGCGGCAGGAGTGCTCTTCGACCGGTATACCGGTCTTTTTCAAGAGGACCAGAACCTTCTCTCCTGGTACGTTCTCATGGTCCGGATGGAACAGGTCCTCTCCTCCCCGGTGTCTACGGCAGAAGACCTGCAGCGCCTGGCAGAGTCCTTCAGAGACCGGGGAATCTTACCGTTCCCGCAGCCATTGCAGCAACCTGCCGGGCGGTTCATCAAAAGGCAGATGGAAGACTTTGCATGCCATCCGGAGGACCGTGGCCGGCTGTCGATGGTGCTGCAGTCGCTCTCCCTGCTCGGGAAGGCAGAAATCACTCCCCCGCTCTGGGATCTCCAGAACCTCTTCATCCAAGTCAGGGATGGCACTGCCCGTTCCCTGAAGGCCGGGGCAGTGGCAGGGGATGGGGAAGCAGCAGCATGGTGGGAGGAGTTCCAGGCACTCGGGCAGGTTCTCGGAGTGCGCCTGGAATGAGAGGCCGGCCGCTCTTCCGCCGCGGGTCAGGACTTCTCCTGCATGTGACCTCGCTTCCTTCCCGTTTCGGGCTTGGGGATGCCGGTCCTGCGGCCTACGATTTTGTAACGGCGCTTTCCGAGGCAGGCCAGTCATTCTGGCAGGTACTCCCGCTGCATCCGACCCTCGGAAAACACCAGCATTCTCCCTACCATGCCACTTCGGCATTCGCCTTAAACCCCCTCTTCATCAGCCCGGAAGTCATGGCAGTGGAGGGGATCATTGCAAAAAGCGAGCTCTCCCTTCTCCCGGTATCGCAAGGATCAAGGATAGATTTCAAGGAATCAGCCCCGAAAAAAATGGATTTTCTCCTCAAGGCTGCCACGCAGAACCAGTGTGGCAGGGGCGATACGGAATACGAGCGATTCTGTGGGAACCACCAGTCCTGGCTGGACGACGTTGCCCTTTTCCTTGCCCTTGCACGATTCAGGGGTGCCGACTGGTCAGCATGGCCACCGGGTATCCGTGACCGGGACCCGGTTGTGCTCAGGGAGCAGCGCGACCTCCTTGCTCCGGTTCTTGAAGAGGAGAAGTATCTGCAGTATCTCATATTCTCACAGTGGAGCGCTCTTCTGGCGCATGCTCAGCAGTGCGGTATCTGCATCATAGGGGACCTCCCCCTCTATCCCGCATACGAAAGCGCTGATGTCTGGGCATGCCGGGACCTCTTCCGGCTCTCTGGTGACGGGAGGCCTCTTGCCGTTGCCGGGGTGCCTCCGGACTATTTCAGCCGTACCGGGCAGTGGTGGGGGAATCCTGTCTTTTCGTGGGAGGAGATGGAGCGGCAGGAGTTCTCCTGGTGGACGGCCCGGGTCTCCCACGCCCTTTCGCTCTGTGACGTCCTCAGGGTGGATCATTTCCGGGGACTGGTATCCTACTGGGAGATTCCTGCCGGGGCAGCGACTGCCGAAGGGGGCGCCTGGGTACGGGCACCCGGAAGAGCGCTCCTCTCCTGCCTTGCTGCCCGGTTCCCTTCCCTTCCCCTGATTGCGGAAGACCTGGGAACGATTACACCGGATGTGAGGGAACTGATGGAGGCGTTCGGGATCCCGGGCATGGGGGTACTCCAGTTCGGATTTGACGGGGATCCCGACAACCCGCACGCTCCCGGGGCAATCAGGGAGGAGATGGTGCTCTATACCGGGACCCATGACAACAACACACTCCTGGGCTGGTTTCTGGAGGAGATTGGACCCGGTGAGAAGGAGCGGATCGCGTCCGTTCTTGGCAGGCTGCCGGATCCCTCTGCTCTTCCCCGGGAGATGATCACCTTTGCTGAGGACGCTCCGGCACGAGTGGTGATCGTTCCGGTCCAGGACCTTCTTGGTCTTTCCAGCGAGGCACGAATGAACCGGCCGGGGACAACGGAAGGAAACTGGCGGTGGAAGCTCTCTCCCGGCGAGTTGGGAGATGATGACTGGGCCTGGTTGTCAGCAGCGACCCTCCGGTCGGGCCGGGCAGGAGAATAATTATACCTGTTTGAACGGTGATACCTCTTTGTGCAGGATGACCTGATACCCCGGTCCAAGTTCTCCCATATTCCCGGGCGGATAAGCGGACTGGTGGATCTTGCCTACAATCTCTGGTGGAGCTGGCATCCTGAAGCCCGGATCCTCTTCAAGCAGATCAACCAGCAGGCATGGAAGGAGAGCATCCACAACCCGGTGAAGATGCTCCAGGAGATCCCGGGCAGGTTCCTGCAGCGGGTCGCGGAAAACCCGGAGTACCTGCGCCGTTATGATATCACGATGTACCGGTTCCGGCGCTACATGACGACCGAAAACGGCTGGTTTTCAGAGGCGCACCCTTCCCCCCACACCCTGACCATCGCCTATTTCTCGGCAGAATACGGGCTGCACCACTCACTCCCGCTCTATGCGGGTGGCCTCGGGTTCCTGGCCGGGGATCACCTGAAGGAATGCAGCGATCTCGGCCTGCCGCTGGTGGCAGTAGGGTTCATGTACTCAGAGGGGTACCTTCACCAGCATATCCTTCCTGACGGGTGGCAGGACAATTTCTGGGAGCACCTCGACCGTGATGCTGCCCCGGTCTCCCGCGTGATGGACGAGAGCGGGCGGCAGAGGGTGGTCAGGGTCCCCCACATCAGCCCGCCGATCCATGTTGCGGTCTGGCGGGTGGATGTCGGGAAGGTGCCGCTCTACCTGCTTGACACCGATATCCCTGAAAACGACCCTGCAGCCCGTGCCATCTCATCCCGCCTCTATACGGGTGATAAGGAGGTGCGCCTCGTCCAGGAGATCGTGCTTGGGATCGGCGGGCGAAAGGTCCTCAATGAGCTCGGTATCAATTTTTCTGCGGTACACTTAAACGAGGGGCATTCGGCGTTTGCGCTGCTGGAGCGGATCCGGGAGCGGGTGGAACGGGGGCTCTCGTTTCAGGAGGCTTTGGACCAGGTGCGGGGGACCTCGGTCTTCACGACCCATACGCCGGTGCCGGCCGGAAATGATCTCTTCTCCCCCGCCCTCATGGACAAGTACTTCTCGGAATACTATCCTTCGCTTGGGATCGACCGCGAGACGTTCCTTGACCTTGGCCGGTATCCCGGCAACCCGTCCGGCGGATTTAACATGGCGGCATTTGCACTCAAGATGACGGCCTTCCATAACGCGGTCTCGCAACGGCACGGGAGCATATCCCGGCAGACCTGGCAGGCCTTGTGGCCGGGTTCTCCCGAGGACAAGGTCCCGATCGATGCCATCACAAACGGGGTGCACCTCCCGACCTGGCTGAACCCGCGGATGGAGCAGCTCTTCTCGGACGCTGTCAGCCCGGTCTTTCCTCACTGGCAGCAGGAACATGATAATCCGACCCTCTGGGGCATGATCGACGAGGTTTCCGACCTGGAGCTCTGGCTCCTCCATATCTCGCTCAAGGCCAAGCTCTTCAACCGGATCAGGGAGCGAAAGCGGCTCCGATGGGCATCGCACATGAAGGAACCGCTCAACCTGGTTGCGGACGGCCTGATGCTCAGCCCCTCGGTGCTCACGATCGGATTTGCCCGCCGTTTCTCGAGTTACAAGCGGGCGGACCTGATCTTCCATGATATCGACCGCCTGAAGCGGATCGTGACCAACAAGTGGTGGCCGGTCCAGATCATCTTTGCCGGAAAGGCCCATCCTGACGATACGGAAGGAAAACAGATCCTGCAGCGGATATACCAGCAGGCCCTCTCCCCGGATTTTGAGGGGAGGATTGCCTTTGTGGAAGATTACGGTGAGCAGACGGCCCAGTATTTGGTGCACGGGGTTGATGTC
The DNA here is from genome assembly GCA_964598015.1 of uncultured Methanoregula sp. Lineage (GTDB taxonomy): Archaea > Halobacteriota > Methanomicrobia > Methanomicrobiales > Methanospirillaceae > UBA9949. The sequence goes on from CAZRAQ010000021.1 coordinate 11,365, forward strand.
TGGCTCAATAATCCCCTGCCCCCTATGGAGGCCTGCGGGACGAGCGGTATGAAGGCTGCGGTAAACGGGGTCCTGAATTGCAGCATCCGGGATGGCTGGTGGCTCGAGGGCTATAACGGAAAGAACGGGTGGGCGTTTGGAGGCGAGGGCTGGTCACCTGAGCGGGATTCGATGGATGCCGCTGAATTGTATACCATCCTTGAAAAGGAGATCATCCCGCTCTATTACTCTGTCTCCCTTGACGGTATCCCGCACGGGTGGGTAACGATGATGAAGGAGTCGATCAAGAGTATCGCCCCGGTCTTTTCATCCCGGCGCATGGTGAAGGAGTATACCGACCGGTACTACCCCTCCCTCCTGAAATGTGCAGAGAGCGGGTACGACAAGTGCCCGATCTGATGACCGGGTGTCTGATACAAGAAGTACGATATAATTGGTATATTGGTTGGAGAGGGTCTATAGTATCTATTGTTCCGGCGACAATCCGGTGCCGGTCGTTCCCATATGGTCAAAGGTCCGGTCCTATATGATGAGGAGACCGGGGACGATCACACAGGAGACTCCTCCTGCGGGCTATCAGATGCTCTGTCGACAGCACCGGGATCAAAGTCACGAGCAGGGCAGAGTGGATGCGCGAGAAGTGAAGGGTTCGGAGAGGATGGATTAAAGTTCACGCAACGATCGATATCGAGACTGATCAGATCCTTGGTCTTGGAGGGAGTACGGTCTCCTGGCAAATGAAACGTGGATTGCGTCAGGTGTCCCCAAGGCAGCTTAATATGGCTTTTCTGCACCCAGTTATGCAAGGAATAAAATTAAGGGATATCCTATGGGAGAACTGCATCACCACCTGCCCGATACTGCAACCCTCCTCTTGTTACAGGGTTCATCATCCTTTCTGCTTGCCGGAAAGATCGGATCGCGTTTTCCTCTCTGCATCGAATATTTTTCCGGAGAGATCTGCACAACGCTCGAAAAAGACGATATCATTGCCGTATCCGCACCTGAAGGAGCCGCACTTGAGCCTGCAGTGATGCTCCTTGAACTCGTGAGGAGTCACCATATGCCGCTGCTCGTGCTTCCCAAGGGACACCCCGGCTCGAAACGGTTGCGGTATATCATCTCTGCCGGCCCGGCGATCACGCTTTCCTGCGGAATCCAGCGCGGGACCCACCCCGACCAGCATCTCCTCTGCTCGTCAGAAGAACTGAGCGGACTGGAGCTCAGGGGCACTACAGAAGGGATCAGCACCGGGCCCCTTCCCGCACAGGTGCATGCCCGTATTGTTTTCCTTTCCGTAGATATTGATGCAAAGCCACTCCCCGGATAGCCTGGCATGACTCCTCCGTTCTCCTTCCAGGTATACCCGGTTCCAGTTCCGGATTCATGCAGCGTTCCTGTAGCAGGATTGGCCGTGCAGGATGACACGACATTAGAAGAGACGATTCCGCGCATAAAATACTGCATACAGTATGGTATCATGAAAAATTTTTTTCCTGATAACTCGTTTATATCGCCACAATTTGATAATCAACGTATTTTTCGACGGGAAAAATATCAACAGCTATAAGAACAATTCCTGTCAAATAGCTGATCTGCCGTGAGAGGAGGTTGGATGAAGACTGAGGTATTGAAGAACATCAAAGCAACCGAAGACGAGTACCAGTCATTGATGAACACGGTTATGGCTGAGAGGAAACGCAGTCTTTCTGACGCCGAACTCGAGGCTGACAACCTGGTTATGAAGGCAAGTACCAGTACCGATGAGTACCGAAAGATGCGACTTGCAGAGGCACGGGCGCAGGCAGAACGGAAGCACGCTGAAATAGTCAAAGAGGGCGAGCGGAAATCTGCGGATCTGAAAGAAAAGGGCAGTAAAAACCTTAATTCGGCCGTTGAACTGCTGGTTTCCCGATTTAAGGAGAGCCTGCATGCTCACTCCTGAACAGATGAGCAAGGTCCTGATTGCAGGGCCAAAAGACGCAATGGAACCCGTCATTGCAGAGCTCCACCGGCAGAGGCTCTTTCATGTGGAAGACTTTGTCGAAAACGACCAGGAAGAGTATACCGGGTACCGGATTGGAAACCCCCTGGAAGGTGCCGGAGAGACCTCAAAAGAACTGCTCAGGCTGCGATCGGTTACCGGTGCATTCTCCCTTCGGGGGGATGACCTGGATCCAAAAGAGAAGATCCGGAAATCACAGTTATCTGCGCAGATAGAAGAAGATCTTCCCCGAATCGAGGATGAGGTGGAGACGCTTCTCAAGCAGAGAGATGCACTTCAGAACCAGGTGAAGGAGATCGAGCAGAAGATCGAAGCATTAACCCCCTTTTCGGAGATGCGCACCGATCTCTCCCTGCTTCACGGGTTCAAGACCGTTGCAGTCTTTGCCGGCACAATCGGAAAGAAGATCGACCTCGGGGTCCCGAGCGAGGAATATTATTCCGAGTCAAAGAAAGGGAATCTCCTTGTTGTCGCGGTCCCGGTGCAATACCGCCAGGATGTCGAGCGAAAACTGCTCGATGCACAGTTCCAGCCGGTTCCGATCCCTGATGAGCCCGGTCCTGCCAAGGAAAGGATCAGCGTGTACAACGTGCAGCTCGAACAGCACAAGAAGGATCTTCAGGATATCTCGACCCAGATTGATGCCCTGAAATCACACCATGCTGAATTCCTTGTGGCCTGCGATGAGCTCCTTTCCATAGAGGCGGAAAAGGCAGAAGTGCCCCTCCGGTTTGCCACGACAGACCATGCATTCATCGCGGAGGGGTGGGTTCCGACAGAGGCCCTGGGGGGCCTGGTCGACGGTGTCACTGCCGCTTCAGGCGGGAGATCGTACGTGACCCAACTTCCTATCGAGGAAGGAAAGGATCATCCCCCCATGGAGTACCAGAATATAAGCCTGGCAAAACCAAGCCAGTTTCTTATCGATGTCTACTCCCGGCCGAAGTATGAGGAGCTCGACCCGACCCTGATCGTCTCGATCGTATTCCCCATTTTCTTCGGGCTTATTCTCGGTGACGTCGGATACGGGGCGATTCTGCTTGCAATGAGCCTTGGCCTGCGGATGTTTATCAAGGGTGAGGAAGGCAGGATGCTGCTCAATGTCTTGCGGAATGCAAGCATCTCGAGCATCATCTTCGGCTTCCTGTACAGTGAATTCCTCGGGTTCCCGATTCCCGGGCTGGATCCCGTGCTCCCTGCAAGGCACCTGAATATCGGTGCCGGGGAAGCAGGCGGCCACGGGCCGGCGGTGCCGGAACTGATGATCATGACCATATGGATTGGTGTTGCATACATCACTCTTGGACGGATACTCGGCATGGTTAACCATGCCCGGCAGGACCATGGTTCACACCGGATAAAGGCAGTTCTTGCCAATCTTGGATGGATCATGGTCATGTGGGGGATTCTCGTCATGGTCTGGTCGTTTTTTCCGATGCCGCTCATGCCCGATCTCACCGGATATCCCCCCATTGTCGCAGGCATGTCGCTGCCGGCAATCGTCGGGATCGTGATGATACTTGCTGGCATCCTCTTCATTGCGAGAGATTCGGCACTTGAAATGGTTGAACTCCCCACGATCCTGTCCCACGTGCTCTCATTCGCACGTCTGGTGGGAGTGGGGCTCTCTTCAGTTGCTATCGCCATGGTGGTGAACTATATCGCCATCGGGCTGATTATTGAACCGCAGTTAGAAAATTTTACCATTATCAGCGTACTATTCATCATTTTCGGGGTTTTTGTATTCATTCTCGGGCATCTCTTCAATGCTATCCTTGGATTGCTCGGGGGCGGACTGCAGTCCCTCAGGTTGAATTACGTTGAATTCTTCACCAAATTTTACAAGGGTGGAGGAGAGAAGTATAACCCATTTGGCTTAAAACGGAGATTTACGGAGGATTAAACCATGGTAGGAGAAGAACTTATTGGATTGACACCTGAAATGATCGAGGCCTCGCAGGGCGGGATGAAGGCCATTGGAGCCGCACTGGCTGTTGGATTAACCGGTCTCGCAACCGGCCTCGCAGAAATGACCATCGGATCTGCAGCAGTCGGAGCAACTGCTGAGAACAAGGATGTATTTGGTCTTGTCCTGTTGCTGACTGTGATACCTGAAACCATCGTCATCTTCGGTCTTGTGGTTGCGCTGCTGCTGTTATTCTAAAGTCGGAGCAGACCATGGGACTGGAAGTGGTCATCGAAGAGATCAGGGATAAAGGGAAGAGAGAGGCGGACGGGATCAGGAGTGATACCGGGGCGGAGGTCAGTAGTATCCTGAAGGCCGCCCAGGAGAAAGCAGAGAGGATCAAGCTTGCAGCAGACCAGGACGTGCAAAAACAGACGGCCCATATCATGAACCAGGAAGCATCTGCTGCAAACCTGGTGGTGAAGAGGGACCTCCTGAATACCCAGAAGGACCTCCTCGACCAGGTGTATTCGGCAGCACTTTCCCGGATTGCCGATCTGCCGCAGGATTTTCACCGTGATGCGATGAAAACGCTTCTCAAAAAAGCAAAGGCAGAGATCCCTGAAGGCATTGTCCACTGTAACCGACGGGACAGTGAGATCCTCGGTCAGATCCTCTCCTCCGATACCTCTTTCAAGGGGTACACGAAGGGAGATCCGGTTGAGACAGAAGGCGGTGTCCTCATCGAGAGCAAAAACGGAGAGCTCCAGATCGATTACAGCTACCGGACGTTCCTGAACAGCGTATGGGAGACAGGGTTGAAGGATGCTTCAGGAATCCTCTTCAGATGAGGTGATGGAGGATGGCTGAAACCAGTGCGGGCCCCGTACCGTATGTATACGTCTGTACGAGGCTCCGGGTGAGAAAGGCAAAGCTCATCCCGAGAGAGGACTATCTCCGGCTGCTGAACATGGGCATCCCGGAAATTACCCGTTTCATCGAAGAGACCCAGTACAAGAAGGAGATCGATGAGCTTGCCACCTCGTTCCAGGGAATCGACCTGATCGAACTGGCACTCTCCTGGAACCTCGCGAAGGAATACCAGAACATACAGGACATCAGTCCGGGCGTTCTCAAGCGGTTCACCCAGTCGTACCTGCGAAAATGGGACATCCAGAATATCCTGACCATCCTGCGGGGAAAGACCCAGGGTATGAAACCCGGAAAGATACGGGAGATCCTGGTCCCGGCTGGTGAAATGGACCGGGTATTTCTGGACCGTCTCGTCAAGGAGGATAACCCTGAGAGGATCCTTGAGATATTGAAAGGGCAGTCCGTGTATCCGGTCATTGCGAAAGGATATGCTGGTGCAATCGAAGAGGAGTCCTTTGCAAAAGTGGAGAATGAACTGTACAAGCAGTTCTATGCAAACCTCCTGTCTGAAGCGACGAGCGGTTTGAAGGGGGGGAAGCAGTTCCTCGAATACATCATGCTGGACATTGATATCACCAATATTAGGAACATGTTCAGGCTGCGGGCGGACCAGCTGCATGAGGATGCACGCTCCATGGTGATTCCCGGAGGGACCTTCTCAATCGAAGAATTCCAGCACCTCATCAGCATTGAGGACGAAAAGGACTTCATCGATACCCTGAAATCCAGGGTCCATTTGAAATCCCTGCTTTCGCTTCTCGATGAGATGATCGGGGGAAAGAAATCACTCCGGGAGATCGAGATCGACCTGATCAAGGTCCAGCTTGCCCACATGGAGTCATTATCGAAATTAAACCCGTTCTCGATTCACCCTATCCTGACCTACCTTGAGAAAAAGAAGTACGAGGTCTTCAACCTCCGGGCAATAGCCCGTGGAAAGGAAGTCCGCCTTCCCACCGACCGGATTCGGAGTTACCTGGTGATGTGACATGGAGATAGCGGTTGTTGGCAGCAGCGATTTCGTGCTCGGTTTCAGGCTTGCAGGGGTGAAGAGGACCTATGCAGCAGAGTCGGATGGAAAACTCGTCGAACATATCACCCGGGTTCTGGATGACGGAACTATCGGAATTCTTGTCCTCCAGAGCAGGGACATGAACAGGATCCCGCGGCGACTCCAGGCCACGCTCGAAAATTCCGTAAAACCGACCGTGATTGCAGTCGGGGCAGAGGAGGGAGGAATGTCCATGAGAGAGAGGATAAAGCGATCAGTGGGTGTTGATCTGTGGAAGTAAAAGAGAAGAAAGGAAAAAGCCAGGAAGGAGTCCTCAAGCGGATTGCCGGCCCTGTCGTCACTGCGGTCAATATCGATGCGCACATGTATGACGTGGTGAAGGTGGGCAACGAGGAGCTCATGGGAGAGGTGATCAAGATCCAGGGTGATGAGACGATCATCCAGGTCTACGAGGACACCTCGGGGATCAGACCCGGAGAACCCGTTTCGAACACGGGACTTTCTCTCGCCGTGGAGCTCGGCCCGGGACTCCTGACCAGTATTTATGACGGGATACAGAGGCCCTTGTCCGTACTCGTGGAAAAGATGGGAGATTTCATTCAGCGGGGGGTCTCTGCACCCGGGCTTGATCACCAGAAGAAATGGGAGTTCAGGCCCCTGGTAAAGGAAGGAGACAAGGTATCCCCGGGCACCATCATCGGAGAGGTCCAGGAGACCAACATTGTCCACCGGATTCTCGTACCTCCGAATGTGCAGGGGGGAACGGTAAAGAGTATCAAACGGGGATCTTTTACCATAGAGGAGATCGTCTGCACCCTGGATTCGGGCGCAGAACTCACCATGATGCAGAAGTGGCCGGTCCGTGTCCCACGCCCGGTCATGGAGAAGATGAACCCGACGATTCCGCTCATCACGGGCCAGCGGATCCTTGACGGGCTGTTCCCCATTGCAAAGGGAGGCACCGCCGCGATCCCGGGTCCGTTCGGGAGCGGAAAGACCGTGACGCAGCAGCAGCTTGCAAAATGGAGCGATGCCGAGATCGTGGTCTACATCGGGTGCGGCGAGCGGGGCAACGAGATGACCGAGGTGCTGACCGAGTTCCCGGAGCTCGAGGACCCGAAGACCGGAAAACCGCTCATGGAGCGGACGGTGCTCATCGCAAACACGAGCAACATGCCGGTCGCCGCCCGTGAAGCATCGGTGTACACCGGCATCACCATCGCAGAATATTTCAGGGACATGGGATACGATGTCTCGCTGATGGCAGACTCGACTTCCCGCTGGGCCGAGGCGATGAGGGAGATCTCATCACGACTCGAAGAGATGCCCGGGGAAGAGGGATACCCTGCCTATCTTGCGGCGCGGCTCTCCGAGTTCTACGAGCGGGCCGGTCTGGTAAAGGCACTCTGCGGAAGGAACGGATCCGTCTCGGTCATCGGTGCCGTATCACCGCCGGGAGGCGACTTTTCAGAGCCGGTCACCCAGAACACGCTCCGTATCGTGAAGGTATTCTGGGCACTCGATGCAAAGCTCTCGCAGCGCCGGCATTTTCCGGCAATCAACTGGCTGAACTCCTACTCGCTCTACCTGGATTCCCTCCATGACTGGTATGACAAGGAGGTCTCCCCCGAATGGAACGTGCTCCGTTCCTGGGCAATGGAGGTCCTCCAGAAAGAGGCCGAACTCCAGGAGATCGTCCAGCTGGTCGGATCTGACGCGTTGCCTGAAGCAGAGCAGCTGACCATCGAGATTGCCAGGATGATCCGGGAGATCTTCCTCCAGCAGAATGCATACGATCCGGTGGACACCTTCTGCGACATGACAAAGCAGTACGACATGATGAAAGCGATCAAGGGCTATGCAGACCTTGCCTATGCAGCACAGACTGCAGGGGTCTCGCCGTCACAGATCATTACGATCAAATCCAAGAATGACCTGCCCCAGATCAAGTTCATCAAGGACTACAAGCCGGAGCTGGAACGCATCCAGAAGAGCATGGACAGTGAAATCAACACCCTGAGGTCGACAGCATGAAGGAATACAGAACGATATCAAAGATCGCAGGCCCGCTGGTATTCGTCGAGAAGACCGAACCGGTCGGGTATGGCGAACTGGTCAATATCGCCCTCTGGGATGGTTCCATCAAGCGGGGGCAGGTGCTCGATACCAGCGATAACCTTGTTGTCGTCCAGGTCTTTGAGACCACCGCCGGTATCGGAAGGGATTCGGGAGTGCGGTTCCTTGGTGAAACCATCAAGATGCCGGTCGGAAAGGAGATGCTCGGCCGTATCCTGTCAGGGGGAGGAAAACCGATCGATGGCGGACCGGAGATTGTCCCTGAAAAGAGACTCGACATCACCGGTGCTGCGATCAATCCCTATGCCCGGGCATCGCCCGAGGAGTTTATCCAGACCGGGATATCCACCATCGATGGGACAAATACCCTCGTCCGTGGGCAGAAGCTTCCGATCTTCTCCGGCGCAGGGCTTCCCCACAACAACATTGCCCTCCAGATCGCACGACAGTCAAAGGTGCTCGGTTCGCAGGAAGCCTTTGCCGTGGTCTTTGCCGCGATGGGTATTACGAAGGAAGAGGCAAATCATTTCATGCAGGACTTCGAGAGGACCGGTGCTCTTGAACGGGCAGTCGTCTTCCTGAACCTTGCTGATGATCCTGCCGTCGAGCGTATCATTACCCCCCGTCTCGCACTTACCACTGCGGAATACCTTGCTTTTGAACTCGACATGCACGTGCTGGTTATCCTCACCGACATGACCAATTACTGCGAGGCGCTCCGTCAGATTGGGGCTGCCCGCGAAGAAGTGCCGGGCCGGAGAGGATATCCGGGTTACATGTACACGGATCTTGCCGGCATCTATGAACGGGCAGGGATCATCAAGGGCAAGAAAGGTTCGATCACACAGTTCCCGATCCTGACGATGCCGGGCGACGACATTACGCACCCGATCCCGGACCTGACAGGGTATATCACGGAAGGCCAGATCGTGGTGTCGCGTGAGCTGCACAGGAAGGGCATCTATCCGCCGATCAATGTGCTTCCGTCACTCTCCCGCCTGATGAACCTCGGGATCGGAGCAAAACATACCCGGGAGGACCACAAGAAGGTCTCTGACCAGCTCTATGCCGCGTATGCCGAGGGGAACGATCTCCGGGGACTGGTGGCTATCGTCGGAAAGGATGCGCTGTCGGAGCGTGACCGCATGTTCCTGGAGTTTGCAGACCTGTTCGAGAACCGGTTTGTCCGCCAGGGATACGATGAGGACCGGACGATCTTTGAAACCCTTGACGGGGGATGGAACCTCCTTGCAACACTCCCGGTCGAGCAGCTCGTCCGTATCGACCGCGACCTGATCAACAAGTACCACCCGAAGTTCAGGCAGGGTGCAAAGGCACAGGAGTAACGGCACATGGCACTGCGCGATATCAAGCCCACTCGATCGGAACTGATCAACCTGAAACGACGGATAGTGCTGTCAGAGCGTGGCTACAAGATCCTCAAGATGAAGCGCGATGGCCTGATCATAGAATTTTTCAAGGTCCTTGAAACGGCAAAGGACAGCCAGAGCGACCTCCAGAAAAAGTACGAACGTGCCATGCAGATGATGGCTTTTGCAAATACGGTCGAGGGTGCAATCGGGGTGAAATCGGCAGCATTCTCCGTCCAGGAGGTCCCTGCCATCACCCTTGCCAGCAAGAATATCATGGGAGTGGTCGTCCCCGAGATCGAATCGACAAAGGTAAAAAAGAGCCTCATAGACCGCGGGTACGGTCTCCTTGGGACCACGTCGGCCATAGACGAGGCTGCATCCTCCTATGAGGAGCTGCTCGATGCAATTATCGAGAGTGCCGAGATCGAGACCACCATGAAGAAGCTCCTGGATGAGATCGAGTCCACGAAACGGCGGGTGAACGCGCTCGAGTTCAAGGTGATCCCGGAACTTACCGAAGCCCGTGACTTTATCAAGATGCGCCTTGATGAGATGGAGCGGGAAGAGCTCTTCAGGCTGAAGAAGATCAAGGCACGAAATACCTGAGGGAGGAGGGAGAATGGCGCCCATCGGTCTGCTCGGTGACACAACCTGTGCGGGGAAGACCGCCCTATTGCGGCTCGACCTGAACTCCCCCATCGATCCCTCGTCTCTCTCCATTCTTGACGACAAACGGTTCCGCGAGCATATACCGACCATCCAGGCTCTCAGAGAGAGCAGGCTCGTCATTGTCACCCACCAGAGCCGGCCGGGGAAGAAGGATTTTACCACGCTCGCGGTGCATGCGGAGAAGCTGGAGCAGCTGATAAACCGGCCGGTCAGGTATATCGACGACATCTTCGGCCATCATGCCCGGGAGTCCGCCCGGTCCCAAAAACCCGGCGATGTCCTGATGCTGGAGAATGTCCGTTTCAATGCCGAAGAGAACCTGGCCATGAGACCCGAGGAGGCGGCACAATGCCATCTCGTCAGGGGACTTGCCGCAATCGGCGACCTCTTTGTCAACGATGCATTCGGGACAGCGCATCGCTCACAGCCGACCATGGTGGGGCTCCCGCTCGTGATGAAATCTGTTGCCGGGCTCCTGATGGAGAGAGAGGTCCTGACCCTGTCAAAGGTATTTTCAAATGCGCCACACCCTGTTTCTGTGGTGCTCGGCGGCACCAAGGTGGATGATTCGATCGCTGTTGCGGATCATATGCTCACCCATCAGATCGCCGACCAGGTGATCGTGATCGGGGTTGTGGCAAATATCTTCCTCCAGGCGATGGGATATGACATAGGCCGGCCGTCTGCCCAGCTGATACAGCACCTCAAATATGAGAAAGAGGTCGGGAAAGCCAGGGATCTTCTCAGAAAATTTGGTGAGCGGATCGTTATTCCCGAGTGGGTTGCTGTACGGGAGGAAGGAGCACGGAACGAGTACCCGGTGAGTGCCATCCCCCCCGATGCACCGGTGCTCGACCTCGGGATGGATTCGATACTCGCCCTTTCGGACCGGATCCGTGAGTCAGGGACCGTGGTCTTCAACGGTCCGGCAGGTGTTTTTGAAGACCGTGACTTTGCCACGGGGACCATCGAGCTGTTGAATGCGGCCTCAAAAACCCCCTTCTCAATTATCGGAGGGGGACATACCGCAGCAGTCGTCGAGCAGCTTGGGATAGAGAAAGACTTCACCCATATCTCCACAGGGGGCGGGGCGTGCATCGAGTTCCTTACCGGGAAAAAACTTCCTGCCGTCGAGGCGCTCGAGCGCTCACACTCGCTGTTCGGGTAAGAAGGCCCGGTTCTTTCTTTTCACTTTTTTCTCCTCCAAAGGTCACAGGGGCAAGGCAGTTGTCCGTGCCGGACTGAATCCCTCATCACAAAGGGTAATGTTCAAAGACCATAGCCGCGAGGGAAGAGGGAGTGGCGATAATTCCCTGCACGGGAAAGAAAATTCCGGTGCTCTTCGGAACCGACAGGGAGAGAAAAGACCGTTACTTTCTGTATCCCGGATAATATCCCACGCGGGAATTCTTTCCAGGGGAGGGTGGCCTGGAACTGGTTTTCCGTCGTGAAGAAAAAGGGGACACGCCTCTCAGCATTCCTGCAACCGGATTTGCGCTGGCACTCTCCCTGCTCCCGTTCATCATCGCGTGAAAAACGGCTGCCGAGAAGACCACGGCAGTCCCAAGATAGAGGAGCAGCCCGGTTATCAGGGCTATTCCTCCAACCAGCATGAACCTTGACTGCTGGAAGACCATGACGCTGCCGACAATGAAGAGCGGCCAGAATACAAGCACCGAAATTCGGGTAAAGGCAGCCGGGCTCCAGGGGCTGGTATCCCTCATCTCCTGCCCGCCTGCCGGATGCTGGTCGATAGATTTCCCGTAGGAGAGGAGGATTCTCGAGAGGACCAGGCTTACGAATGCAGCGAGCACGAGCCCGACGATGAAGAGTTCTTCCATCTCTCTGTCCTGGATGAATATGGGACCAGTGCCTATTTAATGGTGTATTTGCTGTTCACGGCAGAGGACCCCTCATTGTCGTGGCATGAATTATCGAAAGGTAACCGGAAAAGCTGGAGGGAGAGGGCAGATCGTATGCCAGGAACCACGTGCAGAGCCTCCTCGATGTTGTGTGGTGGGAGACTGATTTGAGGTTGGTATCTGCATGCCAATTCAGTCACTGAATTGCCGCCCGGGCATCCTTCGGGGCGGCGGCGTGTATTGCAGGTGGAGGGGACGCAGACAGTCCCCACAAAATATATCCGGTTCATCACTCGTATATTCGCCAGAGTAGAGAGCCCTGTGTCCCTGGTGGTGTGGCAGGGCTTCACATTCTCGTATATTCACCCTTTCCTGTGCAGATCGAACCAGCGGATTTTTTCTCTCCTGTGATGATACCAGGGTACTACTCTTTTTTCCCGCTGGGATGAGAGAACCTTAATCGGAAATGTCCATGACAGGACCGGAAGCAGAGAAGAAGAGAGAGAGGCTGATAAAGGCAGCAAGGGGTCTTGCCCGTGCAGATATCCTGTTTTCCGATGCCGAGGTCTTCAACCCTTTTCTCGGTGAATGGCAGTCCACTGATTTTGCCGTAAAAGACGGGGTCGTGATTGGGACGAAATCCTACCGGGCAGGAAAAGAGGTCGACCTGAAAGGCCGCAGGGTGGTGCCGGGACTGATCGACGCCCATGTCCATATCGAGAGCTCCCTCCTCTCCCCCCCTGAATTTGCCCGGCTCGTATCGCGACACGGCACCACCACCGTCATTGCCGATCCCCATGAGATCGCCAATGTGTGCGGTGCGGACGGAATTGAGTTCATGATGGGATGGAGAGGCCGCATCCCGATAGATCTCTTTCTCATGCTCCCCTCGTGTGTGCCGGCAACCCCGCTCGATCGGGGAGGGGCAGTCCTTGGTCCCGGCGATCTTGCCCTTTATGCCGGGAGAGAGGGGGTCCTTGGTCTCGGTGAGGTGATGAATGTCCCGGGAGTTCTCTCTCTTGACCCTGCCGTAACAGAAAAGATCGGACTCTTTTCTCTCGTCGACGGCCATGCCCCGCACCTCTCCGGCCCCGACCTGAATGCCTATATCCTCGCTGGGGTCCAGAGCGACCACGAGAGTTCCGGGTACGATGAGGCAAGGGAGAAACTGGAGAAGGGGATGTATCTTTTCATCAGGGAGGGGTCGACTGAGAAGAACATCGCCTCGATCATCCCTCTCGTTTCCTGGAAAAATGTCTCCCGGTGTTCTTTTGCCACCGATGATCGCCATGCCGATCTCCTCGCAGGAGAGGGGCATATCGACGATTGTATCCGGAAGGCAGTGGCCTCCGGGCTGGAGCTCGAACTGGCCATCCGGATGGCGACACTTTCTGCCGCTGAACGGTTTGCTCTTTCCGATCGGGGAGCGCTGTCTCCTGGAAGAATAGCCGATTTCTGTATCCTCTCCAGGGAAGGGGGATTTTTTGTTGAAAAGACCTTCCGGAGGGGAGCGCTGGCGGTCCCCGATCCTCAGGCCCCCTGCCCCTCACTCGATAGCCGGTTCTGCGGTAAGGTTCCGGCAGCCCATGATATTCATCTCGATTCGTGCGGGACTGCACTCGTCATCGGCCTTGTTCCGGACCAGATAAGCACCTTGCGTCTTATGTATCCAGTTGTTTCCGGAAATCTTCCTGATGTAAAGAGGGATATTTTAAAGGCAGTGGTCTGCAGCCGGTACCGGAAGGGGAGGGTCGGGACCGGGCTCGTACACGGCTTTGGAATCACCGAAGGCGCTCTCGCAGGGAGTGTCGCCCATGACTCCCATAACATCGTGGCAGTGGGTGCCCAGGATGACGATATCATCCGTGCGATAACCCTGGTTTTCCGGAACCGGGGTGGCCTGGCGGTGGTCTCTGGGGACGATGCAACGATCCTCCCCCTCGGATGTGCCGGCCTGATGTCGGTCCGGCCGTATGAAGAGGTCGTCCATTCCCTCCACAGGCTCAACTGCCATGTCGAAAAGATAGGGGGAAGGAGCGATTCGTTCATGTACCTCTCCTTCCTCGCTCTCACCGTGATTCCCCGCTTGAGAATCACCGAGAGCGGGCTCTTTGACGTTGAAAGGGGAGCACATGTCCCCTTATTTGTCCAGTGATGACTCCTGCCCGGAAGAAAAGAGATGGATTTTTCCCACCGGCAGAGTCCTGTTTTTTCACCTGCTACCCTTCATAAGGACGAGAAAATTATCCATATCCCCGGTTCAACATCCGTGTCACAACCGGGGCGACATTTGCGCAGGAAGGACAGAAGAATCCGGCGCTTGCTGACGCCTTATCGTATCGCGGGGGACGCCACAGCTGCAGCGGTTGAGCCAACGGTAAAACCCCAAGGGGTGCGTCTTTCAAGTGGGGGGAATTGCATATGCGGGGGATACCCGAAGTCGATGAAAGAGCATACGAACTATTTTATTCAAAACCGAGCGGGAAGGAAGGGGATGAACACGCCGGGGAAGAAGAGAAACAGGATACCGAGAATGATCGGCTGGTGGATGAGGTAGATTGCGAGCGAATGGCGGCCGAGAAGACCAAGCACCTTTCCCGGAATTTCCGGGATTGCGATGTTCCATTTCCTGATACCCCCAGGGTACGCGAGCGTGCCGAAAGAGACCCCCAGCAGCACGACCCCAAGCCAAGGAACCACCGGAGTATAGTCGATACTGTAGAATGCGGAGGGGTGGATCCCAAGCCAGAGAAGCCATCCGTTACCCCTTATTGCTGCAACGACAGGACCGAGAAGGATGAGGATCGAGCCGGCCACCAGGTTCTGCCATGAATAACCGGTATAGAGCGGGCTCAATGCGACGGCAAGGCCGATAAGGTGCAGAATGCCGAACAGAATGAAATAGCCGGGCAGGATGAGCCAGGTGACCAGGGTGATCGCCATTCCGATTGCAAAGATCCCCGCCCCCCTTGCCAGGTATTTCTTGATGAAGTCATTTCGTGAGAGCCTGTTCCGGGCGTGGTAGGCACTGATCGAGAGTGAAATCCCGACAAGAGCGAGGAAGAGCCCTGCGGTCGCCATCGCAAACACCCTCCACGGCAGGGAGTCTGCGGGGATCGGCAGAATGGCGAGGAAATACAGATCGAATGCGATGTGGAACACCACCATCATGACAACCGCGATACCACGTGCAACGTCGATCTCAGGGAACCGCTCCGGCACGTGCGTGGTCGTCATGGGAAATGGATCCTCTTCTCTTTGTTTTCGCCACAGTGCATGATAAGAATTGGTTTTATTGCCAATCCAGAGCGAGCTGAAAATCAACCCTGATCAGGTATACTCCCGTATGCGGAAGAATAGTTCCCGTGTAGTGTTACGGTTTTTTGAAGGCTCCCGGCGAGCCGGGGGCTGCCGTTATCAGCCAGGGGATAGGGATGCCGGGAACAAATCTCAAACTATAACTGATCGTATTTTCCACATACTCCTGTAGCAGACCGGCCTTCTGCGGAGTGCCGGAGCACCAGGTACAGGGATTGAAATGATTGACAAACTGCTTGAAGGAAATAAAAAATTCAGAGAGGGCTTCTTCAAAGAGAACAAGGCACACTATGATGAACTTACCAAAGGTCAGAGCCCCTCGGTTCTCTGGATAGGCTGTTCGGACTCGCGTCTCCAGACAGGGCATATCACGCAGACCATGCCCGGCACGCTGTTCATCCAGCGGAACATCGGAAACGTCGCACCGGTCCATGACTGGAACTTCGCCACGGTGCTTGAGTATGCCATCCGTCACCTGAAAGTGAAAGATATCGTCATCTGCGGCCACTCGGACTGCGGTGCGATCAAAGCGCTCGACAAGGAGACCGACGATGTGTACATCCCGCTCTGGCTGAACAATGCGATGGAGGCAAAAAGCCGGGTCGATGCAAAAATTTCTCCCCCGAAGACACCGGCGGAGACAAAAGAGCGGTCCCGCATGATAGAGCAGGAGAATGTCCGGCTCCAGATCGAGCACCTCAAGCGGTACCCGGTCGTCAAATTAGCGCTCGCAGAGAAAAAAATTGAGATCCACGGACTCTATTACGACCTGCACACCGGGGCCTTAACCCCTATCGTGTGACGGGCGGATCGCACTTCTCT
Organism: uncultured Methanoregula sp.; assembly: GCA_964598015.1. Lineage (GTDB taxonomy): Archaea > Halobacteriota > Methanomicrobia > Methanomicrobiales > Methanospirillaceae > UBA9949. The sequence continues at coordinate 27,341 of CAZRAQ010000021.1, forward strand.
ATCTCTTTTTGCAGGAGGGGGAGGGAGATCCTCCCCATGGGAGTATAGACCCCGTTCACCAGCACGATGGGGAGGGGAGGGTAATGCTCCTCGATGATCTTCTTTATACGCGGAGGGACGCCGTCATCGATCAGGGTGAGGGTCATTTCCACCCGATCCCCATACTCTTTGTGTATCTCATCGGCGAGTGCGTTGAAGGCGACCACCAGTTTTCCGGTGGGGTAGCAGTCATACAGCCCGCAGCTGCGGGTATTATCGCAGGGAAACGGAGAACAGGAGATATCCTTCAGACCTATGATCTCGATCTGTATTGAAGATGCCATAAGAGGTACTGCTGCCGGTGATATTTGAGCATTCGGGATCCTGCATCCGCCATTCCCACTGGGCGCTCCTCACATGAATCGCTCGAAACGGTCTTTTGTTGCCTTGCAGACCGGGCAGGTCAGCGGCGGTGCATCTCTTGCACAGAGATAGCCGCATACCCTGCACCGCCAGAC
>CAZRAQ010000022.1:0-27269 GCA_964598015.1 uncultured Methanoregula sp.
GGCTGATCCTATCCTCCCTTTTTTCTGGAATTATGCTCCATTACTGGTATGGAACGGAATATTGCTCCTTTTGAGGAGGTGGTGGTTTTTCATGGGCATGCCTGCCCGGGACTTGCGATCGGTTACCGGGCGGCACATGCTGCTTTGGAGGCGCTCTCTGTGACAAGACCCGTTGATGAAGAACTCGTGGCGATTGTCGAGAACGATGCCTGCGGGATCGATGCCATCCAATATGTCGCCGGCACAACGATGGGAAAGGGAAATCTCATCTTTCGCGACTACGGAAAGCGTGCCTGGACCTTCATCAACCGGCGCACCGGCCACGCAGTCCGGGTCGCGGAGAAGCCTGCATTCTTCGAGAAGAAATCTGACCCTGCGCTGTCGGATCTCAGGGCGAAGGTTATGGCAGGGAGAGCGACGGAAAACGAACAGCAGGAGTTTTCCCGCAGGAGTGAGCACTATATCCGGGACCTTCTCTCGTTTCCTGCAGGAGAGATGTTTACCATCCGGAATGTCACCGCAGAGATACCGGAGATAGCCCGGATTTTCCGATCGGTCACGTGTGCAGCCTGCGGTGAATCAGTCTCTGAAGCAAGAGCCAGGGTGCAGGACGGCAGGATCGTCTGTATTCCCTGTCACGACCCTTACAGCCGAGGCTGGGGATAGCGGGAGACCTCAACGGGGCGGACAATAGAAAAGGAAATAAAAAATAAACGAAAAGGAAATTTATTTTTTAAAAAATGTTTATTCACTGACGCCACAAATGGCGAGTTGGTACATCCAGTCGAGGAGCCGCGGGCACTCGATCACCATGCACTCCATGTCACAGCCGATGCAGGGGATGAGCTCTTCCCCGGCGAGGAGCTGGTTCGGATCGACCGGGCGTTTCTTTGCCTTCAGGATAAACGTCTTGATCCCGTCTTTCCTGAATTCGATCCGCTCGATCATCCCTGAATCGAGGAGCTTTTTCACGATCCTGGAACATTTCCTACTGTCAACATCGAGGATCTTCCAGAGATCGCTCTGGAGGACCCCCTCGGACTTTGCCTGGATAACCTTCAGTGCCTCTTCAGCAGTCTGGGGCATGGTCCTTCAGGTGCTCGGAGCGATAGAGAGGATGTTATTCCCCCGTATCACCACCGTTCCAAGGTTTCTTCCGCGCTGCCCATCGACGAGTTCCGTTGTCTCGTCCATGTGGATGTTCAGGTACTCGTCCACTGCGATCAGTCTCCCCAGCAGCTTCCGGTCATCGTCCTTTATCTCGACAAGGATCTTCGTGTCGACAAGGGAGAAGACCTTCTTGATTGGCAATACAATCCCGTTAACCATCTGCCACTATTTTGGGGATGTGAGGATATTAAAGGTTGCATCAGGAGTGGGGTGAAAGAAGCGGGGGACACGAGTCAGGCTCAAAAACCAGCATATCAGCCGTGACATTTTGGGGAATCTGCCCTTCTGATCGTCCGATGGATAAAGGGATCAGTTCATTCCTCGCCCTGTCATTGGCTAGCTTCCCTTCGTCACCACTCAAAACATTCTGGTGATGGTTCTGACTGGATCATCCATCCTCGTCAGATTTTTTGATTATCGCTGGCCAGCAGCAATCTCTCCAAGCGTCAAAAAAGGAGGAGGGAAATCTCAGGGTTTTGCAGGGGTGGTCTCAACACTCCCATGATTCCTGATCCCTTACTCTTCCTCTGTCCTCGTCCCCGGGGAGTTCCCTCTTGTGGACGATCATGATCCCTCTCACTCAGGGATCGGTGCCCACCGGCTCCGCAACTGTTGCTCAACAGCTGGCAGCGTCGTATATTCCATCTCATCAAGGGAAAGCCGGTGCGGCTCAAACGGTCCATGGGCCCGCAGGATATCTGCAAGCTCGTTGCACCTGTCCCTGACCCGGTCGAACGCCGGGTCATCGAACATGTCGGCAGGCCCGATCAGCTTTCCATTGCAGACCTGGAACCCGAGGCAGAGTACCCGGGGCGGGCCGTCAAAACGGGTGCAGTTGGCGTCGGGAAGGCCGACCGGCATGAAGGGGCCGTGATGGGATCCGCGCATCCATCCGGCGACAATGAGGGGGATGGAGAAGGGTTCAAGGATCTCACCCACCGCAGGCAGGCCGCTCTGCCCCCTCACGATCATGACCGGATCATCCTTGCCGACATATTTTCCGGCAATCAGGCTGAGACGCTGGGTGCTGGTCGATGCCCCTATCAGGCCATCTTTCCGCTTCACGTACTTGATCACGTAGCGGGACGGGGCACCTATGTAGGCAAGCAGACTGTAGGTCTCCTCAGGCGTGCGGAATTCGATCCTCCGTTTCTTCATCACATCGTGGACCTCGAAGATGAAGCCCTCATGCATGTTCGGGTCGATGACAAGCCCCGGGGTGTTGAAGGGGTCGGCAAACATCTTGTACAGGAAGAAATTCCAGGCGCCGGGTTCGGTCTTGTCCGCCATGAACACCAGCACCGGGTCGGATCCACGTTCATCGAACTCCATCTCTGCGACGCCGGGGCCCATCCCCTTCACGTTGCCGGAAAAGGAGTCGGAAAGCATATCCTGACCCGCGCCGTAGAGTTTCATCTCCCTGGCCATTTTGGTGCATTCCATGAAGACCTTCCAGGCAAGAGCATGGATCTTCTCATCATCCTCGCCCCGGGTATGGGTCATGATAAGCTCGGTGTCATCACCGCAATGGGTGACGAAGGAATCGATCAGGAGTTTTCCTTCCTCTTCCTTCAGCATCTTGGCCGCTTTCTCAAGGATCAGGGGGTGCGTCCGGGAATGACCGGGAAAGCTCCCTATGTCTGCCTTGATCACAGATATCGTCGTCTTCATCGCCATCAGAACCTCTCTGTAGTACAGTCACTGTTACAGGATAAAAGATATGTTCTTTTTGATCTTCCCCATGAATCAGTGGGGATTTTCAGAGAAAATGTACTCCTGAGAAACAGTCGGATCAGGACAATTTGCCATGGCAGCTCGCTTTCAGCGACCCCTGTGTCAAAAAGAGAGCGGACGGGTCTCCAGAAATCCCCGCATCCCTGTTCAGGGGCGTTCCGCAGCTGCGGGAACAGGGAGGTAGGAGACCTCGAGCACTCCATGGCGGAAAGATATCTCGACACTCTCCTTAGTTGCCGGCGGAACTTTTCTGCTTGCACGGTACTGCCGGTCGGGATCTTTGGCCCATATGAAGACCCGGTCCTCTTTGAAGAGGACCTGTATCTGTTCGGGCGCAATCCCGGGAAGCTCGGTCGAGAGCACGATACGATCCCCAACAGGATAGATCTCGATCTCCGGCTCTGTCGCATCACCTCTTGCAAGGGGGCTGGCCCCATCAGGCGATCCCCCCACGATGATCTTCATCGCGATCATGATCGGCCGGCCATTGTCTGCCATCTCCATGATCTTCCGGATCACGTCCTCCAGGCTTTTTTCGTCGTTTGGTAGCTCGTTCATACGTGCCTGCTCAGTTCACCCTGTTTTTAGAGCACCCTCAAGCTGGTGGGTGTGTTTCCTGATTTCATTCCAGTCTTTAGTCCGGGCAAAGACGAGAGCCCTGAGTTTCCTGGTTTCAGGCTCCTGCTTCTTGAGGAGTTCCGCCCGATGGACCGCACCCATCGCCTCCTCAAGGGTCTCCTTCTGTTCACCTGAGTACAGCATCTCCCAGGCCTGCCGTTCTGCGGCCTCGAGGCTTTCGTCATCAAGCGATGCTTTGACCTTCGTCTCAGCCTCAAGGAAGTGCTTCCGGGTGAGACGGATATTTCCTGCTGCATCGGACATCTCTTCGGGGCTCTTTCCTGCCATCGTGGTGATGAACTCACGCATGGCAGCAAGCTTCGCCTCGCGGACGAGTGCTTCGATATCCGCACCCACATAGTGTTCGGTCTCCCCGATAAGGTCATCGATGCTGACATCCTCGGTCAGGAGTGCGCCGGCATCCTTCAGGTAGACGGAGAAGATCTTCTTCCGGCTCTCCGCATCAGGAGGCGGGACGTAGATGTGACGCTCCATCCTTCCCGGGCGCATAAGGGCAGGGTCGAGCATATCCGGCCGGTTCGTGGCGCCGATCACCGTGACGTTTTTGAGTTCCTCAAGCCCGTCAAGCTCGGTCAGGATCTGGCTGACGACACTCTCGGTGACATGCGAGGACCCCATGTAGGCGCCCCGCTTCGGCACGAGGGAGTCAACCTCGTCAAAGAAGATGATGGAAGGGGCGGCCTGCCGGGCTTTCCTGAAGATCTCCCGGACTCCCTTCTCCGATTCACCGACCCACTTTGACAGGAGTTCCGGACCCTTTACCGAGATGAAGTTGCATTCGCTCTCGTTTGCCACCGCTTTGGCGAGCAGGGTTTTTCCCGTACCCGGTGGGCCAAAGAGGAGGATACCCTTTGGTGGCTTGGTCTGGAGTTTCTCAAAGACCATCGGGAATTTGAGCGGCCACTCCACCGCTTCCTTCAGCTCCTGCTTGACATCATCGAGACCGCCGACATCGTCCCAGGTCACATCAGGTACCTCGACGAGGACTTCACGCATTGCCGAGGGCTCGACATGTTTCCGGGCTTCGTCGAAATCAGCCCCGGTCACCTTCAGGTCCTCGAGCAGCTCAGCCGGGATCTCCTGGTCGAGATCGATCTTTGGCAGGATCTTCCGGAGTGCATGCATCGCGGCTTCCTTGACGAGGAGTGCGATGTCAGCCCCCACAAACCCGTGGGTAGAGTCGGCGTAGTCCTCGATCTTCACGTCTTCGGAGAGAGGCACGCCGCGGGAATGGACCTGGAAGATCTCAAGTCTCCCCTTTTTGTCGGGAATCCCGATCTCGATCTCGCGGTCAAACCGCCCGCCTCTCCGGAGTGCCGGATCCAGGGAATCAGGGATGTTTGTCGCACCAATGACCACGACCTGGCCCCTGCCCTTCAGGCCGTCCATCAGGGAGAGGAGTTGCGCAACGACGCGGCGTTCCACCTCTCCCTTGGTATCCTCGCGCTTGGGGGCGATCGAGTCGATCTCATCGATAAAGATGATTGCCGGGGCATTCTCCTGCGCATCCTCAAATACCTCCCGGAGCTTCCCCTCGCTCTCCCCGTAGTACTTGCTCATTATCTCAGGGCCGGAGAGGGTCACGAAATGGGCATCCACCTCGTTTGCCACCGCCTTTGCAATCAGGGTCTTCCCGGTCCCCGGCGGGCCATACAGGAGTACACCTTTCGGGGGCTCTATACCGAGCCGTTCGAACAGCTCAGGGTGGCGGAGGGGAAGCTCGATCATCTCCCTCACCATCTCGAGCTCGCGGGAGAGGCCCCCGATATCTTCGTAATGGACATCCGAGACCTCCTTTTTCTTTCCTTCCTCTCCTGTGTACGGGGTCTCCTTCAGTTCGATTTCCGTGTCTTCGGTAACGACCGCGATTCCCTTCGGGGTAACTTTTGCGATGATGAGCGTGAGCGGGTTTCCAATGACATCGACCCTGACCGCCTGTCCTTCCATGACGGGACGTCCCCTGAGCACCCGTGCCAGGTACTGCTCTCCGCCGACAAGACGGATCGACTGCGTCGGCTGGATCACCACTTTCTTCGCTACCCCTACCTCTACTTTCCGTATCCTGACCCGTTCGTCTACCCCGGTGCCTGCATTGGCCCGGACCGTCCCGTCGATCCTGAGAATGCTCTGGCCGGTGTCCTGTGCAAAACCGGGCCAGACAATGGCGGTTGCCCTCTTCTTTCCCGCAATTTCGATGACATCCCCGGAGACAAGCGAGAGAGCACGCATCACTTCAATGGAGAGCCGGGCGATACCACGGCCGGCATCGTCCCTGGCCGCTTCCTTTACAACGACTTCAAATGTATCCTTCTCTGCCATTTCAATCAACCCGGAACTGTAATGTTTACTAAAAGTAAGTGTTTCATAATATATAATAATTGTTGTTAAGCCAGGGCCTTTATCGGGGCTCAATAATGCCATTTTCTGTCACAATGAGGTCCATTGCAACGTCATTTTCGTCTCCGGGGATTTTCGGCACTTCCAGGCAGGAGAAAGCGATCCCTATCTTTCTCATATGGGGGTGAGCGGAGAGGAACCGGTCGTAGTACCCCGCCCCGTACCCGAGCCGGTGCCCGTTGCGGTCGAATGCGAGCATCGGCACCACCACCAGCTGGATCTCCTCCGGACGTGCAGGGATCTCGCTGCCTATCGGTTCAGGGACGGAAAACGTGCTTTCAACGAGGACTGACTGGTCGCGGAGGTAGGAGAGGCGGAGGGTCCGGGATTCGCGCTCGATGATGGGCACGACCACCCCGGTCCCGCTGGCGAGCAGGGAGGCGATCAGCTCGTGGGTGTCCACCTCGTTCTCTTTTGAAACATAGACGAGGATTGGGTTCTCGCCGTTGATCACACTCCGCAGGTGGCGCTCGATCATCAGGGAGTGGTGCGCAATCTCTTCACGGGAGAGACGGCTCCGGATCTCCCGTGCATGCTCCCGCAGCGTGTGCTTGCTCATTCGTGTACTAAGGTGAAGATAAGCGATCTAAATAAGGATGTGGATCTGTTTTGAAGGAAAGGGGAAGCGCTGGATCCCTTCCCGGTTTCTAGGATCCAAAAAATCCCCAATCGGCATCGTTTTGTCTAGCGGGGGGAACCGGGGGATTTACCTGCCGGACCAAGTATCCCCGGGATGTGCAACTCGACGGCCGCTCTTCCTTCATGACCTAGAGAACAAAAAATTCATAACCCGGAGGACAAAAAAAAGGAATCTTCGTATCAGAAGCTGAAGTGCCGGTTGACGATCTTAATGGCGCAGTAGTCTCCGCACATCGTGCAGCCGTCACTGTCTGCGGGCATCCGCTCTGCACGGATCTGTCGGGCACGCTCAGGGTTCATCGCAACCTGGAACTGGCGTTCCCAGTCCAGATCCCGGCGGGCATGCCCCATCTCGAGATCGGCATCGCGCTTCTTGAGCTTTACCATGTCGCCAACATGGGCGGCAATACGGGAGCTGATGACCCCCTCGTACACCTCCTCGGGTGTTGGAAGGGCCAGATGCTCGGCCGGGGTAACGTAACAGATGAAATCGGCGCCGTAGGAAGAGGACATGGCTGCACCGATTGCAGCCACGCGGTCATCGTATCCGGGTGCGATATCCGTGACAAGCGGCCCGAGCATGTAGAATGGTTTTCGATTGGTCACCCTCTTCTGGAGGATCACGTTTGCCTCGATCTCATCGATGGGAACATGACCCGGCCCCTCAACGATAACCTGGACCCCTTCGGCATGTGCTTTGTCGGCAAGCTCCGCATTGATGAGGAGCTCCTGCACCGCTGCCCGGTCGGTCGCATCGTGGATCGCCCCTGCCCGCATCCCGTTTCCCATCGAGAGGGTCACTTCGTGCTCTTTCATGATCTCCAGGAGATAGTCGAATTCCGAATAAAGCGGGTTCTCCTTCTCGTTATGGATCATCCACGCCGTCATGAACGCACCGCCACGTGAGACGAGCCCTCCGTGCCTTCCCTGGTTCCGGAGCCGCTTTACCGTCTCCCAGTTGATCCCGGTGTGGATGGCCATGAAGTTCGTCCCGAGTTTCGCCTGCTCGGCAGTGATGCGGAAGAGGTCGTCCTCTTTCATGTGCACCACTGCTCCATCGTTGATGGCAGCCTCGATAAATGCCTGGTAAAGCGGAACACTCCCCACCGACAGGGTGGTGTTTGCGATGACCTGCTTCCTGATCTCGGTGAAGTCACCTCCAGTAGAGAGCTCCATGAGGGTGTCTGCCCCGGCCCGCTCTGCAGCCTTTGCCTTCGCTACCTCCAGTGCAATGTCGACAATATCGGTGGATGTGCCGATCGAGGCGTTCACCTTCGTCCGCAGCCCTTCGCCAATGCCGCAGATCTTGACGTCCCTGTAGGGTGAGAGCGGGATGGTGATATGCCCCCCGGCAATACCCCGACGTATATAGTCCTCGGTCACCCCTTCCTGCCGGGCAACGGTCCGCATCTCTTCTGTGATGGTCCCGGACCGTGCATCATCTACAATACTCATAGCTCATACATTTGGGGAAAAGACCTGATAAAGCCTCTTTTTAGCAATTCCAGACTAAATATTGCTTGTCTTCTCAACAAGTAAAGTTGATTTACATTTACGAAATATTTTTTTACCAGCGATCGCCCCCATTTTCAGGCCGCTTTCAATAGGTTCTAATAAATCTCCCTGCCCATTCACTATAGAAACGGTGATCCGGGTGAACGTCAATTATGGCGGTTTTGTGGACGTGAGCACCAAGGACTGGCCCGGACGGGCGGTCTGCACCGTCTTTCTCCGCGGGTGTCCGCTCCGGTGCTCGTACTGCCACAACGCTGCCATCCAGGCCGGGGCTGATGAACGGGATATCGGGGAGGTGATCACCAGGATCGATGACTCCCTCCTGCTGATATCGGGAGTGATCTTCTCGGGTGGTGAGCCGACCCTGCAGGCAGACGCACTGGTCGCCCTTGCCCGGGCAGCAAAGGAGCGGGGTCTCCTGGTAGGGCTCCAGACGAACGGCTACTTCCCGGAGGTCCTCTCCACCCTCATCGATGAGCGGCTGGTGGACCGGATCGCGCTCGATTACAAGACCCGCTGGGAGGGATACAGCCGGCGGGTGGAAGGCTATGCAGGTGCAACTGAAGAGGACTACTCCCGCCAGGCACAGCGATCGGTCAGGATCTGCGAAAAGGCCTGGCGCGAAGGGCGCCTTCCCGAGTTTGAGGTTGTGCTCACCCTGTTTTGGGAAAATGAAAAGGAGGTGCTGGCGATCGCAGAGACGCTTCCCCGGGTTCCTGTCGTTCTCAATCAGGGGATACGAAAGAGGTTCTGGAAAGAGTGGGAACTCCCGCGTCAGGTGCATGGAACCTCCTCTCTTTCAGAGCCAGGAAAGAAGGCCAAACGGCCCCCGCTCTCCTATGATGAGCTTGCAAAGATTGGGGGGAAGATCACGAAACTGGGCAGGATCATAAAGATACGGACGACAGATGCGGGGGAGGTGGTGTATGAAAGTGATCGGAATCGTTGGGTTGGCTGCCAGCGGTAAGGGGGAGTTCTCGCGCATCGCTGCAGGCATGGGTATCCCTGTCGTGGTGATGGGGGATGTGATCCGGGACGCTGTGCGGGCTGCAGGGCTTCCTATCACGGATGAGAACCTCGGGAAGGTGGCAAACGCTATGCGGAAGGAGGGGGGTATGGCCGCCGTTGCTGAACGTTCTCTCCCTGCAATTGAATGCCAGGATGCCCCGGTGGTGTTGGTGGACGGGATCAGGGGTGATGCGGAGGTGTATCTCTTCCGCACCCGGTTCCCTGACTTTATCCTGATCGGGGTGGATGCACCGTTTGCGGAGCGGCTCTCCCGGCTCACTGAACGGGGACGGGCGGATGATCTCCCTGATGCGAAAGTGCTCAGGGTACGGGACTCCCGTGAGATCTCCTGGGGTCTCGGCAAGGCCCTGTCCCTCGCCGATATCACGATTATGAACGATGGCACCATTGAGGAATTCGAGGAGCGGGTACGGAACCTGCTCGTTCGGATACGTGAGGAGCCATGCGAATAACGCCGTATTTTTCATCGTCGTCAAAAGTATGGGACGATATCGGCTGGGTGTATGGGATAGCAGATACGGGATACGAGGGTTGGGAGATTGTTGCCGATGGTTCCTACCGGCTTGACAACCCTGAAAATGTCACCCGCATCGCTGATGCCATCGGGTCGCTGTCCCTTGGGATTTCCGTGCATGCCCCGTACGCCGACCTGAACCTGGCAACGCTCAACTATCCTATCTGGCGCGAATCGGTCCGCCAGGTCTGCACCTGTATCCGGCAGGCATCGGCATGGACAGACCGGGTGACCATCCACCCCGGCTATCTCTCCCCCGTCGGGAAGATCATGCCCGAACGTGCCTGGCAGCAGCAGAAGGAGGCGCTCACCGAGATCGGCAGCGTTGCATCAGATCATTCGGTGCTGGCATGCCTTGAGAACATGATCGGGATCAGGGAGTTCCTCTGCAAAATGCCCGAGGAACTTGCAGGGATGGTCGAAGGGATCGAAGGGATAGGAATGACGATCGATATCGGCCACGCCAATACGGTTGGGCTGGTCCGGGAATTTCTGCCCCTCATTTCTGCCGCGTCACACCTCCATGTCCATGACAACCATGGAGTCCACGACGAACACCTCTTCCTTGGTGCCGGGACGATCGATTGGGATTGCGTCGGGAAGAGCATAGCCAGGGACTATACCGGTATCGTTGTGGTCGAGGGCCGGTCGCTGGAAGAAGGGAAGGAGAGCCTCCGGATCGTGCGGAGCTGGCAGCCATGAGCGGGGAGACCCTCCAGGTATACTTTCTCGGAACGGCAGGGGCGCTCCCGACACCGGCAAGGAACCCTCCCTGTATCATGGTCCGGAGGGGATCTGACACCCTGCTCTTTGACTGCGGGGAAGGGACCCAGCAGCAGATGATGCGGTCCCGGACCGGTTTCCTGGTCGATGCCATCTTCGTGACCCACTGGCATGCCGACCATTTCCTCGGCATCGCCGGACTTGTCCAGACGCTCTCTTTCATGGGTAGGAAGGACCCTCTTCCGCTGTACGGGCCGTCATGGGTGCACGAGGCGGCCTCTGCGATACGGGCTCTCTCCCGTTTCAGTATCAAGTTCTCCCTCCAGCCTGTCCAGCTGGAGCACGGGTCCGAGATTCGCTTCAACGGGTACTCGGTCAGGGGATTTGCGACCGATCACGGGATGGATAGTCTCGGGTATATCCTTGCCGAAGATCCCCGGCCTGGAAGATTTGACCGGGAGCGGGCCATCGGACTCGGGGTGCCCCCCGGCCCCCTCTTTGGCCGGATCCAGAGGGGAGAGACCGTCATCCTCGAAAAGCGAGGAGTATCCATGCCTGTCAGTCCGGAGGATGTCATGGGGCCGCCACGGCCGGGGCGGACGATTGTCTACACGGGGGATACCCGGCCGGTCCACCGGCGCATCGCAGAGTTTGCCACCTCGCCTGACCTCCTCATCCATGATGCGACGTACGATGACGAGTGCCGGGACCGGGCGGCAGAGGTCTTCCATGCGACGGCGGGTGAAGCAGGTGAGGTTGCCCGGGCGCTGCATGCCCGGACCCTGGCACTCGTTCATATCAGCTCCCGCTACACCTCCACCGGAGGGCATATCAGGGATGCGGAGAAGGCATTTTCCGGGACGGTTATCGCTCCGTCCGACCTGGATCTCCTGGAACTGCCGTTCCGGGAAGGGGACTGATCCGGCAGGGGAACGATTCCATACAATGATAAGAAGTACCGGCGTATGTGTACTCATATACATCCGAACCGCCCATGACCGCCGTTCGTTCGGGCATACAATATGAAACTGGCGAAGCCATTTTCATCCGAACCGCCCATGACCGTCGCGGTCGTGTATAAAGTATGAAAATGGCGGAGCCATTTTCATTGGAAAAATGCACCAATCGTATTCATTTCGGTGATAGTATGCAAGATCCAGATGACGTTACAGTATATCGCATGGGCCCTGGTTGCGACCTCGGAGATGTTGAAGAGGGGAAGGTCTATATCGGCCGTGTCCAGGGTTTCGCAACTTTTGGCACCTTCATCCAGCTGAATGAACGGGTGAAGGGTCTGTGCCATAAAAGCAATATCAAGACCCAGCACAAGGAACGCGAGACGATCCTTGTACGGGTGAAGACAATACGGAGCAACGGCAATATCGATCTCGAGGAAGTAACCTATCCTGTCTACACGGTCGAGATGGTGGAGAAGAAGTCCACCGCAGTCAGGCTCGCCGAGCTGGGCAACAAGGTGGGCAGGACCGTCAGCATCGAGGGGGAGATCGCCCAGATCAAACAGACGAGCGGCCCGACCATCTTCACTATCGTGGATGAATCCGGGACCGAAAATGCGGCTGCCTTCGTGGAGGCCGGGGTACGGGCCTATCCCGAGGCAGAGCTCGATGACGTTGTCCGGATCACGGGCGAGGTGATGCTCCGGAACAACCAGATCCAGATCGAGGCGAGGTCGCTTGTCCTTCTCACGGGAGAGGAGGGGGAGAAGGTCAGGGAGCGTATTGAAAAGGCCCTTGACCAGCGGTCTGAACCGGCCGATATTCCGCTTCTCGTAAGAAGCGATGTCCTCGAGCAGCTCAAACCCGCGATGAGGAAGGTTGCGAAGGTGATCAGGAAAGCGGTCTTTTCCGCCCAACCGATCATCATCAGGCACCATGCGGATGCGGACGGGATCTGTTCGGCAGTGGCGATCGAGCAGGCAGTCACGGCCCTGATCCGCGAGTCGGGAGGTGACTTTGATGCCGATTATTATCTGTTCAAGCGGGCACCGTCAAAGGCACCCTTCTACGAGATCGAGGATATCACCCGGGACCTCGACTATGCCCTGAAGGACAACGTCCGGTTCGGGCAGAAACTCCCGCTCGTCCTCCTGACCGACAACGGGTCGACCGAGGAGGATCTCCCGGCTCTGAAGCTGGCACAGATCTACGAGATCCCAATCGTCGTCGTGGACCATCACCACCCTGACGAGATCGTGGACCAGTACCTCGTCGGGCACGTCAACCCGTACCATGTCGGAGGGGAGTATGGTATTACGGCGGGGATGCTCGGGACAGAGGTTGCACGGCTGATCAACCCTTCTGTTGAGGATATTATCAGGCACCTCCCTGCCATCGCCGGGGCTGGCGACCGGAGCGAGGCACCGGAGCGGGGACGCTATTTTGATCTCATAAAGGGATCGTATACCGAACAGGACTGCAAGGATATCGCACTCTCCCTTGACTACGAACAGTTCTGGCTGCGGTTCAATGACGGCCGGGAGATTGTCAAGGATATCCTGAACCTCTCGGGAGTCACCGAACGCCATAAAAAACTGATCCCGCTCCTCGTTGAGGGTGCAAACGCCCTGATCGAGGACCAGATGAATGCCTGCATGCCCCATGTCCGGCACCAGACCCTGCCAAACGGGGCGGAACTCTTCCAGATCGATGTCGAAATCCATGCCCACAAGTTCACCTTCCCACCCCCGGGGAAGACCTCTGGCGAGGTGCATGACCGGCTCTGCCAGAAGTATGCAGGTTCGCCCGTGGTCACCATTGGCTTTGGACCGGACTTTGCGGTCCTCCGCTCGAAAGGAGTGATGATGAACATCCCGAAGATGGTCCGGGAGCTCCGGGAAGAGATACCGGGCGGGGGTATCAGCGGGGGAGGCCACCTCGTGGTCGGGAGCATCAAATTTGTGGAAGGGATGCGGGAGAAGGTACTGGAAGGGCTGATTGAGAAGATATCACGAGTCCATGCCGGTCTCTGAACTCATCCATTTTCCCGAATTCAACCATTTTCCCGAATTCAACCATTTTCCCGAATTCATCCATTTCCCTCATTCATCCATTTCCCTCATTCATCCATCTTCCTGACCATTCTCCCCTCACTGTCCCCATTATTCTGGTCCACTACAAACAGTGCATCATGTGCCGGATCTTCTTTCTCACAATCCCAGCATCGGTCTTTTTCCCGGCACTCCCCGTTCACCTTTTCGTCTCACCACTCAGTCCAGTCCTCCCCATCTAGCAGTCCGTATCGTAGTCTCCAGCCAGATTCATGTCTCCATTGGCATAACCTTTAGGTAAGTGCGAATAATTTCGCAGTTAATTGGTCAAATCGCGAAAAGAGCCTATTTAAATGCTTTGTCCTTGCCATGAGGGATAGGTAATTATAAATACTATCTCATAACAACTAGATCTCACACTGCTGAGGTGACGAACAGATGCAATCGGGAACCATCCGAGACAAATACAATGAAACCCAGCACAGGATCGTCTATTACCTGCTGGGGGGTCTCTCGAAAGGGAAACATTACTTCAAGTCGAAGTACATCGCAAAAGAGCTCGGTCTCTCGGCAAAGGAGGTGGGCACCAACATGGCAATCCTCTCCGAGATATGCCAGGAGCTGGCGATCATCAAGTGGAGCTATTCAAACAGCACGACCTGGATGGTAACATCCAAAGGAGTCTAAACCCTCCTCATCCTCTTTCTTATGACAAAGATTGCACAGATTGAGACGGTTATCGAGTTTGTAGCCACCATCAACGAACAGAAAGACTGCCTGATGTCACAGGACACGACGCAGGATAACCCGGGATGCCTCTGGTTTAATATCGATGTTCCGAAAGGCCATGGGATCAAGGCAGGGGACAAGGTTCGGGTTAGTATCGAAAAACTCTGACAGGGTGTTGGGATACCCTGCCTCACAGAGTCACTTCTCTTTTTAAAAAGGACGTTCTCCCGTCGTTTTTGTTCTGTTATCATTATTGTACACGGTAGCGGTTGTTCACGGTAGAGGGCTTTTTCTGCAAAAGAGAACCTGGTGTCCACGTATCATTACATCTGGGGGGCGAGTGCCGCCTGGCAGGAAAATCCAGGGCACAACCTCCCGGGAGTGCCCTCTATTGGGGTATGGATCAGTTTCAACCCGGAAACGTGAAGGGTGATTCGCCACGCTGCAGAACAAACGGATTTGACCAGTTCACCTGTGCAAGTCCCTTTTTCGTGCAATTTCCGCTCTTCGTCTCTGCGTTCCCGGTTCTGTGCCTGTGCCTTCCCACGCCACCTTCTCCGGAGGCATAAAGAGAAATTACATAAGTGATCCTCGCCAATACCATAAGAGCGGGGCCATAGGGTAGCCTGGCCATCCTAGGAGACTGGGGGTCTTCTGACCTGCGTTCAAATCGCAGTGGCCCCATTCATGTGTTTTTTAAAAGCGGTGTTCGTGGCCCATGAAATTCGATGACCGTTGTGTTGACTGCCTCCTCTCCCGTGTCATGCTCGAATGCCAGCTCTGCGGTGCATCGGGTTTGCGATCGGAGGAAGTGACCGCGGCATGCGCCTCCCTCCTCGAAGAGATCCGCGACCAGCCGCTCCTTCATCCCCAGATCGCGAGTGCCATGCACCGGAAGGCGTACACGATGCTTGCGAACGACGACCCGTTCTTTGCGTTGAAGGAGGAGAGCGACCGCATCGCCCGCGAGGTCTGCCGTGCCGTCCGGAGCCGGCTCTCCGGGTTTTATGACTATACGCTTGCGAGCATCATCGGGAACACCTTTGACTACGGGGTCAAGGGCCACCAGGTGACAGGGGATTTTCTCGGCTACTTCGAGCAGGAATTTGCTGCCGGGCTGGCCATCGATGACACGGACCGGATCCGTGAGAAGATAGACCGGGTTGTCTACTTCACCGACAACTGCGGGGAGATTGTCTTTGACCGCCTGCTCCTCGAGTACCTGCACCGGCAGGGATCAGTTATCACCCTTGCAGTCCGCGACATGCCTATCCTGAACGATGCCACGATGGCAGAGGCCCGAGCGCTGCATCTCGACTTGTTTGCAGACACGCTCACTACCACGGGATGCGGATGCGAGATCGGGGTCCGCCTTGACTGCATGCCAAAAGATCTCGTAGATGCCATGGATGACTGCACCCTCATCATCGCCAAGGGGATGGCAAATTATGAGTCGCTCTCGGAGTATACCGGGCTTCCTCCTGTCGCTTTCCTTATGGCAGCAAAATGTGACCCGATTGCAGAAGAGGTCGGTGTGCCGAGAGGATCCAAGGTGGCCATGCTGCGGGACCGGAACTAGTGCGAAATCACGATAAAACGGGGAGTCCATCGTGTTTGAAAACCGGAATCCTCATGGGACCGGGACCGGACGGAACCATCCCTGTAATGCCGGCTGCCCTCTGCTTGTGCGAGAGGTGCCAGATTGGGTATCTGCTCCACTTGCACATTCTTTCCGATTATCCGCAGGGCAACCAACTGCGAGAGCGCCTGTAACGCCCGGTGCAATTGCATCATCGCCGTAAGGAAATGCCGGACCTGTTCTTCTCACCCTAGTTCAGTCAATACCGGGACCTTTTGGCGCACTCTTTTCTGAAGAGGGCAGAATGAAGGCCGGGCCGATGATCGCTTCGGGAACAATCGCACCGAAAATACCGGGCCGCGTTCCTGTTGAGGGGAAGGTGAGACCCGGAGGAAAATCCCCTGATTCCAGAGATGACAGGGCTGTCCGGTCAGAGGACCGGGTGGTAATGGTAAGGCCCGATAAGGGCAGGTCCCGAGGCGATGACCTCGGCAAGCAACGGCCAGAAGAGGAACCCTGCCAGGATACCGGCACTGATAATCGAGAGGAGGATCGAGATCAGGGCCCTGCCAAACGATGCCTGGTGAAGCGTCTCGATCCCGATAATCCCGACCACCGCCGACCAGATTGGGGCGGCAAACGCCCCGATCACCGGAATCCAGCCGATCAGCATGGTGGGGGTCAGGTAATAAAATACCGTTTTTATGGTTTTTTGGACGCCCCTCTTCCCGCAGATCAGGATGATCCAGAGATGAAGCCAGACGGCGTAGACCAGCGCTATGCCGACGGTGAGGGCCAGGATGATGAAAAAGGAGAGAACGATATTCCTGCTCCCGAATCCGAGCCCGAAGAGGAGAAGGGCGGGGTGCTTGGATACGGCAATGCCGGAAATAAGGGTGGAGAGGAGCGTGTAGATGACCGAGATGACGATAAAGTAGAGGGTGGTATCCTTCAGGTCTTCGTCCCGTACCTGCCAGAATGCCTCGCTGGGGCTGAAGAGGAATCCCCGTATCTTGTCGGGGATTGTCGCTGTCATTCCAGTAGATCTCGTCTTTTTTTGATCATATACTTAGCGAAAGGGAAAAAACAGCGAAAGGGAAAAAACCGTGTGGCTCCTCTCTCCACTGCCGGAATTTTGCTATCTCCCCAAACCAAGGTCCTCTGCCAGTGCTTTCGTCCGCAGAAGCGCTGCCAATGCATCGCTCCTTTTCTGGTCGACCGCAGAGGTTTTGAGAAAACCTGAAAAAACTGCTGCCTCTTCTGGCGGGATCCTGCCATCTGCCGCACTGCAGATGGTCTCCCAGGTGCGGTCCGGGAAATAGAGGGATGCTGCGATATCCTCCAGGAGATCAGCCGCCTCCGGCCGGAGTATCCCCGCTTTTTCTGCAGCGCGGATCGTGCACCGGATGTTGATAAGCGGCTCGGATAGCGGGAAGAAAGTCTCCGGGTCGTACACCAGGGCAACTTCGTCATCTGACGTCAGGACACCGTCCCGGTACAGCTGGTAAATCTTTCCCACCCCCTCCATCCCGAGGGTATCGAGCTCAGCCGCACGCAGTGCCCCCATGGAGGATGCCCCGATCACCCGGACCCCTTCCCGTATGGCAGAGAGGATCTCACGATGCCCCACTGCGCAGTCCTGGAAAAAGACCCCGTCGATCAGCGTGATGATCCGGGTGCCGGATGCAGCCGCATCCGCGATATCCCCACGTCTGGCGGGAGGGCAGAACTGTGCGGAGAGGAGGGTGCCGGCCACCACCGGGTCAAGGCTTGGGCCGAGAAATACGACGATCTCGTGCCGCATGGCACCTCCTGCCGATCCGTTCCTGGTCCATGGCATAGACCTCAAGGCCGGGCACGATCACCCGGACGACCGGGACGTCGATCGTCTCATGCGTGAGGTTCACCACGATCGTCCGGGGAAGACCTGCCTCCCGGAGCCTCTGCCGGGCAAGGGAGATGTCATCCAGGAAATCGGTGGTGTCAACCGATGGAATAGCGGCGAACTTCCTGCTCTTCGGTGAAGAGAACCAGTACCGGTTCATCCGCTTCGTCCTTTCGTATCCTATCTTCTTCCGAAAATCGGCCACCGTGGTGTCCTCCCGTGCACCATGGATCTGGGTCAGCCTGCTCTGGGCCACTTCGGTCAGAGCCCGCAGGAGCGCGATCCGTGCGCTGGTATGGGTACCCATGCCGATGGTGAGGAGTGAGGGGTCCTGCAGGAGGGTGTCATCCGAGATGGCGGCAATGGTCGGTATGCCGATATCGCTCGTGATATCCTTGATCGTGACATCGACCTGTGCAGCCCTGAACCTGGAGAGGAGGCTTTCGGCGAGAGGATCGTCGATCTCCTGCACCTGCGGACCGGTATCCCGCGATACCTCCACAAGGGACCATGCATCCCGCTCGATGATCTCCATGAGGGCATGGAAAACGGCCTCCTCGATCGTGTTGCCCGAGGCGAGGCCGTTTGTCGAGGTACGGAAGAGCTGGGGGTATTTTTGTGGCAGGGGGTGAAAGACCGCGCTGGCCGGGACGAGGATATCCTCCCGGGCCTCCAGGTCATATCCCGTTATCCAGGGGATGGGGGCATCGGGATCTCTCCCGGCAGGGAGGACGAGCGTGGCTGGGTCGAGTGCAGGCGCCTCTTCCTGTATCCGGGAGTATCGTTCGACCCGCAGGTCATCGTGGAACAGTTCGGCGGAGAACCGCTCGATCCCCTCCATCATCGCCGAGACCTTCGCCTCAGTCGGGGTCGCTCCCTTGCCGTTATAGACCGACACGGCTCCGAGCCCGGCAGTCGGCCGGATGCTTGAAAAGACCGGTATCCCAATTCTGTCGAGGTTCGTGATATCGGCAACACGGGTGATCCCGGCCGCTGGGAGGAGTTTTTCCACCCGGGAGAGGGTCTCTTCCGGAGAGACGGTACGCTGGGTATCGTTGGTGTACACTTTTTTGCAGGGTGAGAGTATCATTGGGTAAGAAGCCTCGGAGGGTGCTGCTGCAGAAAAGATTGGCCTGTCTGCGAGATGAGTCTTTTGCTGCATGCAGCGCTCAATGGGGACCACTCCCTCCTGCCATGTTCAGACCGCGGTGATGCTGAAGAGGTAGGGGAGCATGATCAGCGAGATGAGGATCACGATCATGAGGGTGGAGATGAACGTCACCACGTAAGGGGAATATTTCCCTATCCCCCTCCGTTCAAAGAGCCGGTCGACCCCTTCTTTCAGGATGTATCCTCCGTCAAGCGGGACCATGGGGATGGCATTGAAGAGCCCGACACTGATATTGATCCATCCACACCAGAAGAGGAAATGGATAATCCCAAAGAATCCAGCGAATGGCACCGTATAAAATTGCTGTGCGGCCGTGTCAAACGCCAGGATCCGGAATGGGTTTTCCGACCCTGTGAAATCAAAGGGAACCGTCAGGAACCTGAGGAGTCCGAGAGGTGATATGCTGTTGCCGATACCATCCAGGATGAGTGCCGGGTCATAGTAGGTGATCCCCATGAAGCCACTGGTCCGGTTCCCGGTATCCTGCGGCCATTCCGAAAGCGTCAGCTGGTAATCGGCGATGACCCCCTCATGCCCGACAGTGAGGGTGAGGGGATCGCCCGGTCGGCTGGCGTTCAGGAGAGCAGAGATTTCAGCCGGGGAGCTGACCGGTTGCCCGTTCACCGCGTGTATCAACGAATAGGCGGGGACTCCTGCCTGCTCTGCAGAATAGTTCTGGTACACCCCCCCGATAACCGGGCCCGCCACCGGGGTGACAAATCCCATGAGAAGGACCATTACGAGGATACAAATCCCGCCGATCACGATATTGTTCGTGATACCGGCTCCATACATACGGACCTTCTTCATCCCTCTCGCCTGGTTGAGCTCCTCCTCGTCTGGTTCGACAAAAAACCCGATGGGGATGATAAAGAGTAAGGCTCCGATGCTCTTCACGGTGATATTCTCGACACGAGAGAGGATCCCGTGCCCGAATTCGTGGATGGCGATCGCGACCACGAATGCCAGCCAGACGGCGAGTGTGGAAGGGATGTACTCGTTCAGTCCCGGGATGAGCAGGATGTTCTGGGGAGCATACATCCCTGTGGGCGGGGGCCTGACCGCGAAGGTGAGAGTGAGCGATAAAAAGAGCAGGATCGTCATGGTGACCGAAATGATAACGACCATCGCGACACCAGACGTGGCATACAGGCGGAGGAAGGCGGAGAATTTTTTAAACCAGTTAAAGAAGCCCACTTTCGTGGACTTTATTGCCATTATCGGGCCAAAAAACGCGATATGATCCGAAAAGTACCCTCTCTCCCTTATGATCAGTGCTATCATTGCATAGACAGCGACGAGGACCACGAGCAAAAGGAGCCAGTTCATTCATCAGCTATGGGTGAGAATGGGTGATAAAAATGCTCACGCAGGAAATGATATCCCTGACTGACCGGTATTTCCAAAAAATATCGTTGAGCGGCTTTCAGGACTCATTCAAACCCGGGAACGGGAACGGGAGCTGGGGCATAACGGGCGATATAGAGGAATGCGGGGGTGGGGTCAGGGAGAGAGAATCGCTTTGCGATCAGTCGCTTCTTTTTCATCTGGAAAAACCGGAGAGATCCACCTGTTCAGCACGACCAAGCATCTGCCTGGTGGTCTCCCAGGAGGCACGTGCGATCGGTGGCGGCCGGCGGTGTTCTGCGATATAGTGTGCGAGGAATGCGATCGTTGTCTTGTCGGAAGGATACCCGCTCCCGATCTCACCGTACTCTGCTGCAAGTTCTCCGATAAGGCGGTCCCGGACCACCTTTGCCACGATCCCTGCGGCAGAGACAACAGGGATGGTCACATCGGCATGGTGCTCTGCGATCACCTGGCAGGGGAAATCGAGGTGGGATGAGACTGCTTGCCCGTAGCGGGGGGCGATCACATCGCAGGCATCCACGTACGCGATCCCGGGTGCTAGTTCGCTGATCACCGCGGCATGCGCAAGGGCCATGAGCTGGTTCATCGTCATCAAACGCCGGCGGGAATCGATCTCGTCCGCCCCGATGACAAGGACGGTATAGATCACGCTCCCGGTGATCCGGCCGAAGAGATCGGTCCGCGCTGCGGGGGTGAGTGTCTTTGAGTCACGGACCGGGATGGCAGCCAGGTCCGCATCCGAGTCGCAGCCGACCGCAGCGACCACGAGCGGACCGAGGACTGCGCCCTTCCCTGCTTCGTCAACCCCGGCAAACATCAGATCCCAGGTATGATGCGCAAGTTATTTCAATGGCGATGATTGTAACCCCACTCTATGTACATCATCATCGTGGGCTTGGGCGGCATTGGGAGGAGCCTTACGGTACAATCGGTGGAGCACGGGGACAACGTCGTGATCATCGATCGGAATGAGCAGCGCTGCAGCGATATGCTCGAGCATTACGATGTCCTGGCGATCACCGGGAATGCCACTGACAAGGTCATTTTGGAGGATGCCGGGATCGATCGTGCCGATGCACTGGTGGCGACCACGAGCGATGACTCGGTCAACCTGATGACCTGCTGGCTTGCCAAGCGGTTCAAGGTGACGAATGTCGTCTCGATTGTCAACAATGTGGAGCACTCGGACCTTTTCAAGGAAGTCGGGGTGAAGATTTCCGAGAACCCTGACGAGCTCGTGGCCTCGCGCCTGTATTACTGGGCAAGAAACCCGATGCTCCAGCAGCTCGCCTCCATTCCCGGGGGGACGATTTTTGAGGTGGTTGCGGAGAAAGGGGCCCCGATCGTGGACAAGGAGATCCGTGAGCTCAAGGTGAAGGACTTTGTCTTTATCGCGATCCGGCGGCTGGGGGGAGAGCTGATCATCCCGAGCGGGACCATCAGGATCCGGCCGGGAGATACGATCACGGTCTTTACGAAAAAAGAGGCGGAGATCGAGACGCTCGAACTCCTCAACCGGCAGCTGCGGGTCCCCACCGCGTGAGGCACTACGAAATTATCTAGAGCGACGCCTTGAGCACGGCAAGTTCCGCGACAAGCTTCGGGTTCCGCTTCATTAGTTCCTTGACGAGAGTAAGGGTCGAGAAGTCCTTCATATCCAGGCACTTTGCCGAATGGATGATCGCATTCAGCTTCTCATCAGGCTGCTTGATCAGGTACTCCTTGATATGGTAATTCCGTTCGATTGCTTTGCCCATCGTGGAGGCCCGCCACCCTTTATCGTAGGGCATCAGTGCAGCTGCATCCAGTGTGCCGTCGCCAATCGCCTTTGATGCGACCTCTGCCGCGAGGTTCCCTGTGTACATGGCGTTGTAGATACCGCCGCCGGTCAGCGGGTCCACGACCCGGCCCGCGTCACCCGCGATGATCAGGCCGTCTGCAACCGTCCGTTCGAGCGGGCGGCAGACCGAGACACCGCCGACAATGCATTCGATGGTCTTCCCTTCAGGAAAGCGTGTCTTCACAAACCGATCAAGGTAATCCTTTGCCCGGTGGCCTGCCCCGCTCTTCTTCCCCGAGATGCCGATCCCGACATTCGCCGTCCGCCTCCCCTTCGGGAATATCCAGAGGTAGCCTTCCGGGGCTACCTTGTTTCCGAGGAAGAAGGTGGTGCAGGTCTCGTCGATATCGATATCGGTCATCAGGTACTGGCAGGAGCTCATGATCTCGCGGACCGGCACCGTGGTATCCACGCCGCACCAGCGGGAGAACTTGGATTCGACCCCGTCCGCGGCAATCGTGATATCCGCGTGCACCTTCTTCTGCTCTCCGCAGGTTTCGAGCACTGCCCCCCTGACAGCACCCTGTTCCATCAGTGGAGCCGAAGCCCTGGTCTTGACCATCACCTCGGCACCCGCCCCGGCAGCCTGCCAGACAAGTTCCCGGTCAAAGACCTTCCGGTCGAGGATGTAGCCGACCTTGCTCCCTGCGAGATCCGCTTCGAGCAGCATCGATGCTCCGTCAGGGGCGACAATTTCCGCCCGCTTGAGCTCGGCTGAGATCCACCGCTCATCCGGCTCGACAAACTCCGCAAGGGCTTCCTTTCCAATCCCTTCAGCACACCGGACGGGAGCCCCGATCGCGGGGCGCTTCTCGACGAGAAGAACCGAGTGCCCTGCCTTTGCGGCCGTCCTTGCCGCAATGGCTCCGGCAGGTCCGCCTCCGATCACGAGCAGGTCATACCTTGACTTCATCCTTCACCTCCAGGGCGCCAAGCGGACATACCTTGGCACAGATGCCACAGCTGGTGCAGTGGTCATCCACCTCGAGGTACGCATCGATCAGCTCCAGCGCACCCTCGGGACAGACCGATACGCAGCACCCGCAGTATCCGCAGACATCACGATGAATCTCAAGCATGTCTCAAGTATAGGGGGGGTTTGCCCATAATCTTTTCTTCGGGGGAAACGAAAAAAAGGGACGGATCGTCGATGAAAAGCCCAACCGCCATTGCGGGATGTGGCGACTGGATATCCCCTGCGTCTCGCTGTTTCTCACAGGAAAGAGAACGAGCCGTAACGCCCTCCCCCTCCTGGCGAGAGGGACACCCTCCCCGATCGGAAGGAACCGATGGCATGGGCGACTTTTGGGTCGACGGCAGCAAGATCGCTGATGGGCAGCGCCGTCAGCACCTGGATCTCATCTCCCCCGGCAGCGATACATCTGTCGTAGAGCCGGGTGCAAGCCTTCGTCCGGACCGAGGAACATCCGATGACATGGCGGATGATCTCTGCGAGCGGGATGATGTGCAGATACGGAGGCCGGGGAGAGGGCGGAGCATCCGCAAGCTCGAGCGCACGATCCTGCACCCCTTTCTTGATCGTTCCGCGGTCGTCCGGGCACCGCCAGTGCACTGCTTCTGCAGAAGCAGGGGAATACTGACGGAAACAGCGGGTGCAGGCCGTCTTGTTGTACTTCCCCTCTTCCGGGAAGAACCCTGCATTCATCGTGATATTGCCGCCTCTTATGCTCTCCATCACTCCCCGCACTGATACTTCCCTCACGGTGATTTCGGTAAACTCCCTGCCAAGCTTTGCCGGGTCGGGGCTGTGCGCATCAGAGTTCGAGAGAAACGGGATGCCGTCAAGCTCAGATATGCCTGCACCATACCTGCTGTCGGCAGAGAGGCCGAGTTCGAGGAAGTCCGGCCGCTCGTCGCGATAGCACCCGCTCACCTGGTCAAACGCGGCATACAACGAGGTCCACGGGGTGAATGCATGGGCGGGACCTATCAGGCCGTCAAGGTCATGGACCATTCCGGCAATCTCGCTTCCCGGGATCCTGACATGGGGTCTTCCTGTCTCTGCCAGGTTTTTTGCATGGGGAGCAAGCTCTGCTGCCAGGTCTTCAAAGCGCTCAAAGGAGTCGAGGACGATCAGGTGGTGGACCCGATCCCGGTCCTCCACCTCTGCCGTCGGTACTACGAGTACCTTGTCATCCGGCAGGGTCGCTTTCCAGTGTGCTCGCCAGCCTGCGTGGAGCGCGTCGCCGCTCCCAAGGACCCCGATACCTTTCTTCCGGCATCCTTCGATCAGGCAGTCCGGAAGCATCCGGGACGAGGATGCGATAGAAAAACAGGAATGGATGTGCAGGTCAGAGAAGAGGGAACTACTCATACGATGTAGCGGAGTTCGTCGTCCTGTGAAACCCGCTCTCCGTCAATCAGCTTCTGGAGGACGTGCTCCATCTCGCCCGCCCGCTGCTCGAGCCTGGTCGGGTCGATCTCGATTGCGAGAAGCGTGGTGAGGACTTTCAGGAGGCTTGCAGCACTCTTCGGGTCCACGAGATACCCGGAGGTCTCTCCCATGAGGCAGACACCCTCGATCCCCCTTGATAGCCCCAATCCGAGGAGGAGACCTGCCGCCCCGATGATCCCGCCGCCGGGTTCATCTCTTCCGACAATTCCCCCTGCGTCCTCGATTATCCCGCGGAGCTCAGGCTGGTTTACCGCGCCAAGCACCCTCGGTTCATCAACGAGGTGACCGACCCCGTACCCTCCCAGGGTGTAGACCCGGGACACGCCGCACTCTGCTGCGATGTCAAGGTAGGCATCGGCAAGGAGGTAGTGGCCCTCACCCGAGGTCGCCTGGTAATCCCCCACAAGGAAGAGGAACCGGTGGGTCTCGCCCGCATAGTAATAGAGCTCGTTGTTGGCCAGCCGGACCGTCCCGTTTTCATCGATGATCACCTGGGGCGGGAAGAAGATCGAATGGATCTCGGCGACCTTCTCTGCACCGAGTTCCTGGATCATGTGCTCGGCGACAAGTTTGCCGACGTGGCCAATCCCGGGCAACCCTTCGATCAGGACGGGGGCTTTCAGGCCTTCTGCAGGGAGATTATCAGAAAAACAGATCTCTATATCTTCCATCCTCTCGCACGCCTCCTGTAGTCCCCGTACCTGTCCTCGGGAGAGAAGGGAGCAGGGTGGGGGGTTACCGTTGCCGCTCCGCAGACCGGGCAGGCAGCGTGCAGGGTGTAGCGGGAATCAACAGGGCAGTGCCGGATTCGCCCCTTCATGCCGACTTTCCGGACTTTGGTTTCTTGATGAATTTTCCCTCTCCGCCGGACCGTTCCAGGACTCCGATGGCTGCAGCGGCAGCTTTCTCGATAGCCCGCTCGGCTTTCTTGTAGTCCGGGGCAGTGACCTTGATCCGGTACGTCGGGGCGCCGAGGTAGGTGAGTTCGATCTCTGCTTCCGGTATCTTTGGTTCGGCACTCCTGAGCGCTCTCCGGATAATATTTACCCCGTCAGGCTTGGTTGAGGTGAGTATGAGGTTCCCGGCAACGGTGACGTGGGGCACCTTCACATTCTCTTTGGCGACATTTGCGAGCGCCCCGATGACCTTCGGAGAAAGCCCGGTCTTCTTCAACGAGTCCGTGCCTTCGATCACGATCTCTTCAAAGACCGAGTAGAGGTCCCCGTATTTTTTGAGCAGGGCTTCTTCAATGATTTCGGGACTCTCTCCCGAAGCTTCTCCGGCAAATCCTATCCACTTGCGTGCCTTGGACTCGTTCTTCCACTCGCGGATCTTCTCGCGCCGCTGGTGGTCATTGACATCCTTTAACGAGAGATCGATATGCCCGCGGCTCCTGTCGACATGGAGCACCTTGCAGACCACCTTCTGCCCCTCGCGGATATGGTCGCGGATGTACTTGATCCATCCGGTTGCTATCTCAGAGATGGGGATGAGCCCTTCGCGGCCCGGGTACTCGTCCAGGGATACGAAAGCGGCAAAGTCCTTGATATCCCTGACGGTGCAGACCACCAGTTCTCCCTGCGCCGGCCACGATTGTTCGCTCATCGCTCTTCTCACTCGAAGGTTTCCAGTATCTCTGCTTTCATCTGGGCTTTGCCACCGGTAGGCTCAGCAAGGACCTTGCTGCAGACCACGCAGTTGACCGTGGTGC
This sequence comes from uncultured Methanoregula sp., assembly GCA_964598015.1. GTDB lineage: Archaea > Halobacteriota > Methanomicrobia > Methanomicrobiales > Methanospirillaceae > UBA9949. The sequence goes on from CAZRAQ010000022.1 coordinate 26,070, forward strand.
ATGCCTTCTCGAAGACGACCTGCTCGTTCTCGCAGTCCGGGCATTTTACCTTGACGAACCTGCTCCGGTTCGCTCGTGCCTGTTGTACCATATCCTATCACTCCGTCAGTTCGAATTTGCCGGCGCGGTATCCCGCACGCAGGTGTGCCTTGCCGCAGGTCTTGCAGCGGTACCTGACATTGATCTTCTTCGTCGGCTTGTCCCCTCCGGGGACTTTTGAGAACTTGCCCATGTTGCCGATGCTTCCACGCCGTGCTTTCTGCCGGTCGATCCAGTGGAGCCCTGTCGTTTTAGCTTTCTTGACCTTCTCCACCTCATGGGTCTGGTGATTCCTGCAGAATGGGCAGTATGTTTTGAATTTTACTGGCATTTTCATGATATTTTCCTCATGCTACCGGATAGCGAATATCAGTATTATTTGCCCGGGTTGATATTTAAGACTGTGGGATGGTCCCCGATATCATACCCTTGTTCCGGGCTTTCGGAGACACCGAAAACAGGACGGTGTATCTATCCTTCGATGGCAGAATATAAAAGGATGATTGGGATTATCCCAGGTTTGAGGCTACACACGGGTGAGCGGTTTTGTATTGGTAGAATGCATTGTGTTCCAGGTACAACTGCAGATTGGAAAATATTTGGTACTGATTTTTTGGGATATCACTCGAATAATCGACCGGGCTATTCTGGCGTTCTGGCATGAAGATGTTCGTTGGAGATGGCAGAGGGGTGAGACGCTCCTACAGTGTGTCTATCAGACCTGAATATCCGGTACTTCAATTTCCCCCACAAGCTTCCGTAGCAAAGGCCGCGGCCCATAAATGCGGGAATCGGAGGTTGGGTGCGAGGGATATTCAACGCTGTAGATCTCTGGTTCGCCAGAAAAATTGGTTGGATTGACCGAGTCCTTTCGTAAAATAGGCTCTTCGCTCTCTGGTGTGGGTAAGATTGATAAACCGGATACATTTTGTAGGGGATGTACGCCCCACCACCCCGCATGCGATGTCACGCCGTTTCCCCTAAAAGGACACCCCAACAGCGGTTTTCGTGACTGAATTGGTACGCAGAAAACAACTTTGTTTCCGTCTTTCCCCACAAAACAGTGAGGAGGCGTAAAAAAAGTGAAATTAATCCGAATCGAGAGAATCCGTGTGCCCCTTGTCCCAGGTAGGGGCTATGTAAGCATCTTTCATAGCAGCG
>CAZRAQ010000023.1:0-16388 GCA_964598015.1 uncultured Methanoregula sp.
AGTGTCATTCCACAAAGTGAGACTATCGTTAGCCCCCTCCAGAATTTTATAAGATGAATTCGCTGAAATAGTTCTCAAATCAATAACCCACTGTGCAATATGTTCAGATCGCAAATGTACACTTAAAATGAAATCGAATTGCCGAAATGATGACGATAAAAGCGCAAAATTGATCGTACTCGAAGGGGAATACATAATTTGGAACAAAAATGCATCCCCCATTAATAGTAGACCGGAAAAACCAAAAATGGTTGCTCTTAGAGATAGTATTGACCATCACCACGACACGCAGAACCAAACAAGAAATGGCCAAACTGGGAATAATCCCGGTTCAACGCGCGGGAGAATATTTCCGTATCCTCTTCATCTCATTGTTTTTCTCGATGGATTGTTCCTATGTTCTCCAGGAACTCAAACAACGACCATCTCTCCGGAGATTCGCACATATTAGCGAGGTTCCGACTCCAGAGCAATTCTATCGATTTTTAAGCAGATTCGATGAAAAATCGTTCATGGTACTCACATCCCGGCTCCTGAATACCTTCTGCACGAAACGAAATCCAAGGAGAAAGTCGATACTCCTCATCGATTCGACTGCGATCATCCTGGACCTGAACTGGTTTCGACAACGATTCACAAAACAGAAACTGGAAGGCAGGGAGTACGCTTGGGGGTATTCGTCAACCCATGGTTATTATATCGGGTATAAATTGACCCTTGTCATTGACCATCATACCTTGACTCCTCTTGCCATGATGATTCACCGTGGATCTCCCAATGACTCGACTCTCTTCACAGAAATCATGAATGAACTCTCACGAAGGAGAATTATCAGAGAAGGTGATACCTTGGTCTTTGATAAGGGGTATTATTCTTATCAGCATTACGCAGACGGGATCTGCAAATTTAAGGTTGTACCACTGATATTTCCAAGGAAAAATTTCAAGAAGTCAAAACTGTTCTCTAAATTCATTATCCCTCTACCCGCTTTCTCCCGATCAAGAATTAAGCAGGATATTCAGGTTTGGAAACACCTGCTCGATAAACTCCTCACCTTGTTCGACCGAATCGACGAGTATGCCACCATTCGATCGCTCATTGAAGATGTATTCAAAGTCGCAAAGAATGCTTTGTCCTTGAAGCGATTGCATCGCTATACAACACGCTCTGTTGAAAAGGTGGTTGCAACAACCGTACTTTTAATGGGGACCATCATATCGTTGGGCTTTAACTCAAAAGACCTTCTACAGCGCCTCGCTGAATGGTAATTTCGGGAGGGGGCTAAAAGAGTCTCCGCTCAGAAGGAATCATCCTCATCGGCGAGCCCTACTGGCTGCAGTCACCACCGACTGAAGACGTTGCCAAGGGATGCGGTGCCCATGCTACCTCCGACTTTCTCCTGCTTCCAGAACTTCTCGCGTCTTTCGGCGACCTCAACTACGACGTTGTGGAAATGGTTCTTGCTGACCAGGAAAGCTGGGATAGGTACGAAGCGGCCAAGTGGCTCACCATGCGCCGATGGCTCGAAGCGAATCCCGGGGACGACTTCGCGAAAGACGTGAGAGCCAAACTGACTCAGGAACCAAAACGCTACGCCGCGTACACGCGTGAATACCTTGGATGGGGTGTGTTCGCGCTGATGGCGCGGTGATGTGCAGCGGTGATCGCCTCCAGGGGATATCACGATCACGGTGTCTCTCTTCTGATTTCTTCAATTTAAAAATAGGGTATCACTATCAAACAGCGAGGAGGCTGATTTCCCGTAAAGTTCAAAGCAGTGCAAAGCACAGGTACTCAACACCCAATGAACCACAGGGTCAGCATCCTGATCATCATTCTCGTTTCAGCAGCCATTCTGGTCACGGTGGCACTCTCTCTTTCTGGCCAGGTCCTTCTCCCTTACGATGAACCAGAAGTGTTGAACCAACAGAATCAATCGGACCCGGGACATCCTGCACCTTCCTTTACCCTGACCGTGACACCTGCAACAGCCCATGCATGGCCAGGCGATCCGGTGGATTGTGAAGTTCTTATCGTACCTCAAAACGGGTTTAACGAGTCGGTTGCATTGTCCCTTGAAGTCGATGCAGGGGCGATATTCCGGGGCACTTTTGATGCTGGAGTGATGAACCCCCCCTACCCGAGGACCTACGAGTACCGCGTTGTAGTCCCCGCAAAGGCACCGGCTCCCGTTACCGTTCACGGTACACTCCGTGCAGTGGGAGGGGGGCATTCGGAAGACGTTGACCTGGTTCTTTATATCGAATCGTGAATTGCGTCATGCTTATTCCGGGGTTCTGATCCAGGTTCTGATTCCCTCCAAAAAACCGTTTATTCAGAGTGAATCCACGTATTTTTTTGTTATAATCCAGAAAATCCCTGGAGAGGTATTGCCGGAACCTGTCCTCTCTCTGCCGGCCGTATGGAAATCGACACTCTGTTCCCAGGATTTTGGGATAGTATTCCCGCTGGTGATCGTATTCATCGATTTTCGGGATATTCTTGATCAGCTCAGCTCTTCGCTACGGGTGGTCGATCCGTTCACCTTCCCCCTGATTAGTGAGAACACAATGCCCGCGATACAGAGCACCGCAAAGATGACAAAAGCCACCCGCATCCCTGCAAGGAACCGGGCATACGTATCCGGGGTGATCGCCACTTTCCCGATGAAGAGTGCGATGATTATGGTAGCAATTCCCATCGAGAGCATCTGGCCGACGAGTCGCATGGTGCCGAGCGTTCCGGAAGCCACGCTGTAGAATTTTCTCTCGACCGATCCCATGATCGCGGTGGTGTTTGGCGATGCAAAGAAGGCCAGGCCCAGTCCCAGGATGATCATGCAGACTATCAGGTACGGGAGTGAGGTCGTTTCATCGATGAATACCAGGAGCAGCAGGGAGATCACCGAAAGTGCCATGCCAAACGATGCAATACGGCCGGGATCGGTCCGGTCGGCCATGGAGCCGGAGAATGAGGCAAACAATGCCATCACCACCGGCTGGACGATCAGGATGAGGCCCGCAGCCTGGGGGCTGTAGCCCCGGATATATTGCAGGTACAGGGAGAGGAAGAAGGTTACTGCGAAGGTTGCACTGTAGTTTATCAGTGCTGCCAGGTTGGAGAAAGCAAATACCCTGTTCTTCACCAGGATCCGGATGTTGAGCACCGGACTCTGGTTCCGCAACTCCCAGAGGACGAACAGGGCAAGGATGGCAACCCCGAACAGGATCAGGAGCACTGCCGAGGTCGCCGGGAGCTGCGAGAAACCAAGCATCACCGAGACAATCGATACCCCGTACAGCACCGATCCGATACCATCGAGCGGTTCACCGCGGCATTCAGCCCATTCTCCCGGGAGTTTCCAGGATACCAGCGCCACGGTGAAGATACCGATGGGGACGTTGACAAGAAAGATGCTCTGCCATCCGAAAAATCCCGTCAGTATCCCGCCAAGGAACGGTCCCACCGAGAGCCCTATATACACGGCAGTGGTGTAGATCCCGATCGCTTTTCCCCTGTCCTGGGGGGGCGTGACCGTGGTGAGGATCGCAACCGCGGTCCCAAATATCAGGGCTGCTCCTGCCCCCTGCACGAACCGGAGCAAGATGACAACCGATGAAGACGGGGAGAAGACAAGGGCGAGCGACGTGATGGTAAAAATCGAGATGCCGAGGGTAAATACCAGTTTGCGGCCATAAATATCGGCAACTCTCCCAAAGGGGACGAGAAATATGGCGGATGCGAGGAGATACGCGGTAGAGACCCAGCTCAGGGAGATCGCGTCCATCGAGAACTGCTCTCCGATAGCCGGAAGGGCGATGTTGACCGCAGAGAGGTCAAAGGGGGTCATAAAACCGGCCAGGATTGCGATGAAGAGGGCAACCCTGGCAGGACTTTTTGCATTCATGCGAGCATCCTCTGTGCCTCACATACCGGGGCCAGGTTTTCCTGAATAACTCACCTATTGGTATGATTACCTGATAAATAGGGCAACTATCGACCAGGGAATACATCCGTGTTGCATCCCGTCTCCTGGACCCGCCATCCAGACACCAGATTGTTGTCTTAATTGCAACAATTCATTTAATACCCATCCGGTAGACAAGTTAGCACACGCGGTGTCTTCCGATGCGGCCTCCTTTTGAACTGATTGCTGATAGTGTCGTGAAGAAACCGAAGATGGTGCTGATCGTCCTCGCCCTCATGATAGTTGCTGCCCTTGTCGGGACCAGCTTCATCGTGATGGAGACCGGGTCTGAGACGTACCTGGACCCCGACACACCGCGATCGATGCTCCTCTCTGACTACACCGAGACCTTCCAGTCAGAGAGCATCATGCTGCTTATCGAGAGCGATGACGTGCTCAATCTCGAGACGCTCCGGTATCTCGAACGCCTGGAAGGAGAGATCTCAAACGAGCGGTATATCACCGGGACGAGCAGCATCGTCTCCCTGATTCAGCAGAGGAACGGAGGAACCCTCCCCCAGTCCCCGGCAGAAGTCAATGCGATCCGGGCCAGTATACCTGCTGAAGCTGCATCGCGATATCTCCCCTCCAATTTGCTCACCATCAGCGTGATCACGCTGGAGCCGGGGCTCTCCCAGGAGACGAAAAATTCCGTTCTCGGAAACCTGGAAGCTATCGTTGCCCTCTCCAATCCTCCCCCCGGGGTCCACGTGGTGATTACCGGCGAGCCGGCGTTCCAGCAGCAGATGGGCGAGGAGATGGGCACCTCGATGGGCACCCTGATCCTGGTCGCCATGGTCCTGATGGTGGTTGCCGTGGGCCTCCTCTTCTCCCATGTCAGGTACCGTTTCCTTCCGGTCGGGATTGTTGCGGGCGGGCTCATCCTCACCTTCGGAGCAATCGGCTACGCGAGGTATCCCATCACCATGGTTGCGATCGCCGCATTCCCGGTTCTGATCGGGGTCGGGATCGATTATGCGATCAACATCCATACCCGGTTTGATGAAGAGGCACGAAAAGCATCCCCGGAGGCGGCGGCCTGGACCACCATCACGAAGGCCGGCCCCTCCATCCTCTTTGCCATGCTCTCCACGTCCATGGGGTTCATTGCCCTCTGGATCTCACCGGTGCCGATGATCGCCGGTTTCGGCATTGTCTGCGTGATCGGTGTTGCCTGCTGCTACCTCGTTGCGCTGCTGGCAATACCGTCTCTTGGGATCCTGCTCAAGTACCGGCCAAGAAACGGCAGGAACGATCAGGCGGGATCAGGCGGGAGTAGCCACCTGATGGAGCGGTACAACAGAGCGGTAGGAAACCTTGCCAGGATGATTGCAAAACATGCCATCCCCATCCTTCTCATCTGTTCCCTGCTCGGAGTCATCGGTTTTCTGATGGACAGCGAGATCGCCATCAACACCAACGAGGACACGTTTGTCCCGCAGGACATGCCCGCGCTGATCAACCTCAAGAAGGTGAGCAGGACAATGGGTTCCACCTCATCGCTCCCGGTGTATGTCCGGAGCGACAATGTGCTGGATATCGGGACGATACGATGGATGCATGACTTCCAGCAGTACGAAGAGAGCCATAACAGCAAGATCACCGGCTCTGAAAGCATCGCAACCCTCATGCTTCGGTATAATAACGGGAAACTTCCTTCATCGAACCCCGAGGTCAATGCGGTCCTTGCAAGGATACCTGAAGCGGAGATCGGGCGCTATGTCAGCGGGAAGACCGATGCCGTGATCCTCTTCTCGACCGTGGAGATGGAGAACGAGGTGGCGATGGCGATGGTCGACAATTTTGCCCGTGAGATCGAATGGAACGAGCCTCCTCCGGGAGTCTCGGTCAGGGTGACCGGGATGGGAGAGATGTTTACCAACCTGATCAAGGAGATCAACATCGGCAAGACCCGCATGACCATCCTCGCATTCGCGCTGATATTCGGGCTGCTCCTCCTCATCTACCGGAATGTCGTCAAGGCAGTCACCCCGGTTATCCCGATCATGATGATCGTCGGGTGGAACGGCCTTGTCATGTACGTTCTTGGCATCGATTATACTCCGATGACCGCAACGCTCGGATCGTTAACGATCGGAGTCGCCTCCGAATATACTATCCTGATCATGGAACGATACTACGAGGAGAAGGCAAACGGCCTTCAGGTCATCGATGCGATCCAGCAGGCAACCCGCCAGATCGGCACCGCAATCACCGTGTCGGGAATGACCACGGTCTTTGGATTTGCAGCGCTGCTCGCCTCATCATTCAACATGATAAGCAATTTCGGCCTTGTAACCGTGATAACCGTTGGATTCTCCCTGATCGGGGCCATCATCGTCATGCCGGCAATCATTGTGCTCATGAGCCGCTTTGATCGTCCCGTGCAGACCCCTGCATGACGGGTGCACAAATAACTATTTTCCTCTCAACCACCGCAATAACAGAGTATGACCCTTTCCCGTTGCGATCTTGTACTGAAAGAGGTGACCCTGCCTGATGGAAGGGTGGCCGATATCTCGATCAGGGACGGTGTGGTTGTCCATGCAGGCGCTCCGCTCTCCTCTGAAGAGAGTGTCTTGTGCCGCGGCTTCACCGTGCTTCCCGCCGCTGTCGATATGCACGTGCACATGCGGGGAGGGGTGCAGGGCGAAAAAGAGGACTGGAAGAGCGGGAGCAGGAGCGCACTCGCCGGAGGAGTGACGGTGGTGGTCGACCAGCCAAACACCATTCCCCCGCTCACCAGCGCCGGCACATTCAAAACCAGGGTTGGGGAAGCAGCGCGGGACTCGCTCTGCAGTTATGCGGTGAACGCAGGGGTGCTCCCCGGGGCCGATATCGGGGCACTCTGGAAGGCGGGAGCCATGGCATTTGGGGAGCTCTTTGCCGCTCCCTCCAGCTATGCCGAAGGGCTTGACGAAGCGACGGTCGCATCCTCTCTTGCAGTGATCGGCAGGCTTGGCGGACTTGCCACCATCCACGCCGAGGAAGTCACGCCAGGAATACCGTCTGATCTCGCCTCCCACAACCGGCTCCGTGGTCCCTCAGGAGAGGCCCGGGCAGTCAGCAGGATCGCAGCGGCAGGTCATCCCTGCCGGATCCATTTCTGCCATCTGAGCACTGCACCATCGGTTGCTGCCGCAGGGAGTGCATCGGTGGAGGTTGCTCCCCACCACCTGTTTCTCTCGTATGAACTGGCGGCTGAATCCGACACGTTCTGCAAGGTAAACCCGCCCCTCCGGACCGATCCCGAGAGGAGGCGTCTCTGGACAGCGTGGGAGCGGATTGATGTGATCGCATCAGACCATGCCCCCCATTCCCTGGCGGAGAAGGAGGTGGCATTCGAGTCAGCCCCTTCGGGAATCCCGGGGGTCGAGACCATGCTCCCCCTGCTGGTTGCTGCCTTCAGGGAGGGAAAAATCGATCTCCTCTCCCTCATTGCAAAAACCTCCTGGAGACCGTCCGAACTGCTTGGCATCCCAAAAGCGGGGTATACTCCTGGTGATCGGGCAGATTTTGCCCTGTACGGGACAGACTGCAGCCCTGTCGCAGCAGAAGACCTCCACAGCCGTGCGGGCTTTACCCCCTTTGAAGGGATGCCTGCAGTATTTCCTGAAACGGTGATCCAGTCCGGGAAGGTCGCCTTTTCGGAAGGGGAATTTTTCCCGGCATCGCCACGATGGTACGCAGGAAGGGGTTATATTGGGGGAGACCCAATTGAGTGATCGTGCCGATACAGCGCCTCCTTAGGTCCCCGGGTGATCAACTGGCGACGATCTGGAGATGAGCCACGGGACAACCCGGTTGCGCGACAGGCACCGCCCGGCAATGGGAAAAACACGGTGAAGAACGGCAGCACGCCACTCGTGATCCGGTGTTGTTAGTGCCGGGCGACAAAATTCCCGGGTGGCCGGATGACTGACATTTCGCCAGCACTCTCCTCTTCTGACAAAGGGACGATCATCACGATTGAGGTTACCGCAGGATCCAAAAACGCCTGCTTTCCTGCCGGGTACAATGCCTGGAGAAAGGCAGTTGGATGCAGGGTCCGGGCACCTGCCCTCGAGGGCAGGGCGAATAAAGAGGTGATTGCGGTGGTCTCGGAAGTGGTCGGCATCGAAAAGACACGCGTACGTATCCTTTCCGGGAGCGCATCGCCAATAAAAAAAATCCTGGTCGAGGGACTGACACCCGACCAGCTGGGATCGGTCCTTTCCGTTGTTCTGTATGAGTGAGCGATGGATTCTATCCAATTAAATAAATATATCGTATAATATTCTAGATCAGCATATAGTTTATCCCCTCACAAAAGGAACAATAATGCACCTATGATCTGGCATTTTGGATGCTGCATGATGCATGGGGGTGCATTTACATGTATTCATCGGATACTACCAAGTACCTTATTCACCTTCACCTTGAGGCAGAGGGGGTGGTCGAGAAACCTGACGTAGTCGGTGCCATTTTTGGCCAGACTGAAGGGTTGCTCGGCGAAGAATTTGACCTTCGTGATCTCCAGAGGACCGGGCGGGTAGGAAGGATCGACGTCCAGGTCACCAGTAAAAAAGGGGAGACCCGGGGCGAGATATACATCGCGTCATCCCTTGACCGGGCAGAGACGGCGATCCTTGCGGCTTCCTTTGAGACCATAGACCGGGTAGGGCCCTGCATTGCCCGTTTCGGGGTGGTCTCGATTGAGGACATCAGGGTGAGCAAGCGGAAAAAGATAGTCGAACGGGCAAAACTGCTCCTGATAGACTCGTTTGAAGATGGGTCGATCGACAGTACCGAGATTATCGACAGTGTCAGGGAAAGCCTTCGGATAGAGAAGATCGGAACGATCGGTGAGGACCAGGTCCATGCAGGCCCAAACGTCCTTGATTCGGATGCCATCATCGTGGTTGAAGGCCGTGCAGACGTGATCAACCTGCTGCGGTTTGGCATCAAGAACGCGGTGGCAGTTGAGGGGACAAAGATTTCTCCGACCATCATCGATCTCTGCGAAAAGAAGACAGCGACTGCATTCTTTGACGGCGACCGGGGAGGGGACCTCCTCCTGCAGGAACTCCTCCAGGTGACTGAGGTCGATTATGTCGCCTATGCCCCACGGGGAAAGAGCGTCGAAGATCTCTCGAGAAAAGAGATCATCAAAGCCCTGCGGAACAAAATACCGGTGGAGTATGTAAAAGCACAGGAAACCGAGGAGGTCCTGGAAGGGGAAGAGCAATCGCAATTCCGCAGGGACGCAGAGAAGGAAGAGAGGGATGAGAAGCGGAGGCCCACCCCAAAGAAGAAGCAGGACCTGGGTGGGAAGAAACCAAAGACGCTCGGCGATCAGATCGATGCGGTCAGGGGAAAGGGTATCGCACGGTTCCTCTCCGCAGATCTCTCCATTCTCCATGAATCGGCTGCTGCTGAGATCGAACACGCACTCTCCGTTCTCAACGGGGATGTTGCAGGACTCGTCACTGATGGCAGTATCAACCAGCGGCTCCTGGACCTGTTGACCGGAAAAGGGGTTGAATACGTGGCAGCGAGGGAATTTAAAGGCATTATTAAGCGTCCTTTGTCAATCAGGCTGATTAAAATCTCCTGATACCTTCATCGTTACCTATTTATTTTTCAGTGCAGCAACACTTAGATGGGTGAGAGAGTGCACAAAGAGGAACTGATATCATTACACCAGATGCTCTATGAGATAAAGGACTATTTTGAAGGTTCAAATCCCGACCTGAAATTCTCCGAATATCATTCCTTGAAAATAAACCCGGCACAGCTGCATAAAAGTAAAATGGAACATAAATATGCCATTTTCGTCCTGGGTAACGAGCTTGCCAATGCCATGAAGGATGTTGAATTTTCAGCATCGGGAAGGATCTCTGCCCGGATGAAGGAGCTTGCTGCAAAGACCCTGAAAGAGATGGAATATGTCCAGTAAACGATCCTAATCCAGCCAGCATCTTTTCTTTTCGCTTTTCTTCCAAAATCCCGTGGAAAGAACGAACGTTTTCCTACGTATCGTGTTAAAGAACAAAGGAAATTTTCGGATCAACCCCCGGCAGTCACCCGGTCATGAGAAGAGACATGTCGCCCGGTCATGACAGGAGACTCCGCTCTTTATCAAGGAGATACCGGGCAAGGAAGGCCGGGATGGGTGCCGCCATGCAGTGCCAGTTCGGGGTGCCGTTCACCTCGAGGACACAGTAGCTGTCACCGTACCGGAGAAGGTCGACCCCCCCGTAGTCAACCCCGGTCACCCGGGCTGCAGCCCCGGCGATCGATCGCATCTCATCGTCGATCTCGCACGGCGTGCCGGTGCCGCCCTGGTGGATATTGTGGGCCAGGGTATCTGAGATCCGCATGATAGCCCCGACCGGCTCCCCGTCAATCACGAATATGCGAAAATCGCGATCGTTTGGCACGTACTCCTGGAGGTAATAGGGGGGTTCTCCCAGTTGGTTGGGGGAGTCGATAAGGAAGATTCCATTGCCGTCAAACCCGTACACTGGTTTGATCACGACTTTTCCCTGCGCCCTGATGAAATCGGCCGCACGCTCCCTCGAGCTGGCAAACAGGGTCCGCGGCGAGGGAACGGCGTGCCGCATGAGAAGCGCGGTGGTCAGCACCTTGCTTGCACAGGTCCCTATCGCTGAAGGGGTATTGACGAGTACGTTTGCGAGCGAAAGCGCCTGCAGCACCTCATACTGGTGGTCATCCTGCGTAAGCCCGCATACCCAGACGAGCTCATGCTCAAAGGGGAGGGTGAAGGGGTCGATCCGGTTGATATCGAGCAGCTGGTATGTTCCTCCCTGTTTCCGGATCTCCCTTGCGACAGCCGCTGTCGAGTTGTCATCTCCTGTATCGGTCGGTTTTGGCACAATGTGGATCATGCTCTCCTCCTCTCCCCCTGATGTGGGTGCACAGGAAATGTTTTGTCCCGGGAGGAAATAAGATCCGCGCACTACGAGGCGAGCGATTATCTTCTTTCCTGAGAAGAGAGTGGGTTGTATGTTCTATTACCAGAACCCTGCCGAGGGGCTTGATATTCGCGAGGTGAATGCCGCTATCGAAGAGGCCTTTGCCGAGCACGGCCGCGGGCGGGTCCAGATGCCGCCCAAGATCTATGTCACCTTTGACCATGGGGATTTCCGGACGATGCCGGCCTTTCTCCCTACCCTGTCGCTCGCCGGTGTCAAGATCGTGAATGTCCATCCGGGCAACCCGCGGATCGGGTTTCCTACCGTGATGGCACTGACGGTCATCCTGGACCCTGGCACCGGGATCCCGGTTGCCATCCTGAATGCGACGGATCTGACCGATTTGAGAACCGGTGCAGCGGGCGGTGTCGCAGCAAAATACCTCGCCCCTTCGCGGTCTGTGACACTCGGGCTGATCGGCAGCGGCCGGCAGGCTGCCGCCCAGCTGGATGCAATAGCCGTGGAACGTGAGGTGACGGCAATCAGGATCTGGAGCAGGAACGAAAAGAATGCGGTGGCGTTCTGCAGGAAGTACGATACGTTCGACTGCACCATCGCACCAATCGAGAAGGTGTGCGATTGCGATCTCCTCGTCACGACCACGCCCTCCCGGGAACCGGTCGTCCGGGACGAATGGATCCACGAGGGGACCCATATCAATGCAATCGGTGCCGATGCGCCGGGAAAACAGGAACTCGATTCCGGTATCCTCCAGCGTGCCCGGGTCTTTGTCGATGACCCTCCGCAGGCGATCCACTCCGGGGAGATCAATGTCCCGATTGCAAAAGGGCTCTACTCACCTGACAGGATTGAAGGTACGATCGGTGAGGTGGTTCTTGGCAGGAAGAAAAGGGAGCGTCCTGACGAGATCACGGTCTTTGATTCCACCGGCCTGGCAATCCAGGACCTGGCGATTGCAGAGATTGGCCTGAAGAGCCGGGAACGTGTTGCTCTCCGGTTCCCCTAAAAAACGTTTTTTTCTGCCGCCAAAAGGCAGAACAAGAGTGATCGATACCCTGCGTGAAGAGGAAGGGTCTGATACCCTGTGGGAAAAGAGGGTCCAGCCTGCGTTATTTCCTATGGGTGCTCCACACTTTCTCCCGGTAGACCGGGCCGCTGTTGTAGGTGCAGAACGGGATCAGTTTTCCATCGGGGGTGGCATAGTGGATGCAGCACCGCTGGACCCGGCCGATGTCATAATTGTACCGGTCCATGAAGTGCATGGTGCCGATAAAAAGCGCATTCCAGTGGAATTCACGCAATGCATCGAAGTTCTGCATCACCAGGGTCTTTCCTATCAGTTTCCAGAACTGTGCAGTGCTTCCCTGTTCGCTCTTTTTGAACGAATCGTTCATCTCCCTGATCCCCTCTATCAGCGACATGTACTTGTTCAACTGGCCCCCCTTCTTCAGCTTCTCGGTCAGGTTCTCTATCGACCGGAAGAAACTCTCGACATCGACCATCCTGTTGATGGGGACCATGCCCTTGTCGGTGATAAACACGTAGGTCGCCGCACCGCAGTGCTGGTGCGGGGTGAACCTGACCTGCGGCATCCCGGTATAGGTCTCCACGAGGTCCGAGAAGGGGACAACGCACGGCACGGGGTAAAAATCAGATTCCCTGATCACTCCGCCGGTCTGGTCCTCGATACCCTGGAGGAGCTCGGGAATGGTGATCCGCTCCCGCTGCATATCCTCTTCAACTGCCGCCCCGGTAAAGGAGATAGGCTGGAAGTTGACTCCACGCACCGCTTTTATGTGATCGGCTGCAAACCGGACGATAGCGCCGGTCTCGTGATCGTTCCGTCCCTTGATGATCGTGGGGACAAGCACCACGCCAAGCCCGACCTCTTCGCAGTTCTTCACCGCTTTTTCATCAGATTTGAGCTTGGAGTTGGTCTCTTTGGTCACCCCGTCAAAATGGAGATAGACCGTGGAGAGCCCGGCAGCCTTGAGGTCTTTCACCATTCCGATGTCCTGGGCCATTTTTATCCCGTTCGTGGCCAGCTGCACCTGGGGAAACCCGATCTCCTTTGCCTTGCGGATGAGTTCCATCAGGTCGTCCCTCATCGTCGGCTCGCCACCCGAAAACTGGACCGCAGGGGCGGGAACGGGCTTCTGGCTCCGGAGCATCTGCATCATCCCGACGATCTCGTCAAACGAAGGCTCGTAGACAAAGCCGCATGCCCGGGCATTGGCAAAACAGAAATCGCAGTCGAGGTTACACCGGTTCGTCAGGTCGATATTGGCAAGCAGGGTGCCTGATTTGTGGGAGCTGCAGAGCCCGCAGTTTTCCGGGCAGTTCCCCGGAGGGTTCTCCACGTTCGGATTCTCAACCCCTCTGCCAACTGAATCATACTGTTCGAATTTATGCCATAATGCGGCATCAGACCAGTAGAGGTTCCGGAAAAAACCATGCTCCGGGCACGAACGCTCCAGCCAGATGCTGCCACCCTCTTCGGTGATCGCTCCCTCAAGGATGGCATTGCAGATCGGGCACAGGGTTTTTGTTGTCTTGACCTTCATCCTTTTCCCCACCGATCCCGTATCATAAGTTGTTACCTGTGGGATATCTTAATGTTTATATCTGCTGTTTATTACAGGTAGTGGGAGATTTGCGATTAGTCCGGATTCCCTTCTTATCCCTTTCCTGTCCGCTCTCTGGATCATGATGCCGGCCTATGTGCCGAACCCGGTCGCCGCCTTCCTCGGCGGGGGGACGCCGATAGATGGCGGAAAAAAGTATCGTGACGGGAGGAGGATTTTTGGCGATGGAAAGACCTGGAGGGGATTTGCTGCCGGGGTCGCCGCCGGGATTGTGGTGGGTATTCTCCAGATACTGGTGTATGATGCCGCCGGCTTCTCCCGTCTCCCGGAACTGACGGTCCCGGTGGTCTGCCTCCTGTCCTTCGGGGCTCTTTTCGGGGATCTCGTGAAGAGTTTCTTTAAACGGAGACTCGGGAAGGACCGGGGTGCCCCCTGGCTCATCGCTGATCAGTATGACCTGGTCATCGGGTCCCTGCTCCTCCTCCTCGTCTTCGAGTATTGGTGGGTAGTTGCGAATATCACCCTGCCGGTCCTCTTCTGGATCATCGTGGTGACCCCGCTGCTCCACAGGGCGGTAAATATTATCGGGTATATTGCAGGAATAAAGGATGTACCATGGTGAATCGGATCGCAACCCTGTTGAAAGAGAACGGGGCAGTCGAGTACGGTGAGTTTATCCTCGCATCCGGCGCGAAGAGTTCGTATTACCTGGACGTGAAGTCTGCCCTGGCCAATCCTGCCGTGCTCGGGGAGGTAGGCCGGGAGATAGCCGGGATGGCCTCTTTTGATATGGTGGCCGGGGTTGCAGTGGGAGGGGTCCCGATCGCCGTTGCCACGTCGCTTGCGAGCGGGAGGCCCTATGCGATCATCAGGGCTGGTGAGAAGTCCCATGGAAAAGGCGGGCGAATCATCGGAAGCGTTGCCGGAAAGCGGGTGCTCCTTGTCGAGGATGTGACAACCTCCGGCGGGTCTGTCATCAGGGGCATCGAAGCGCTCCGCGAGGCTGGCGCCCTGGCAGATATGGTCATCACCGTGGTGGACCGGGAGGCCGGTGCAATGGATGCGCTTGCACAGAAGGGGGTGCGTCTGCTGGCGCTGTCACGGGCGAGCGAAATTTTGAGTGATCCAGAAAGACAGGTGCAATTTTAAGAATTCCGGGTCGTAGTAATAAGATGACTATGAACGTGCTGGTGGTCGGGGGTGGGGGCAGGGAGCATGCAATAGCCCGGGCGCTCTCCCTCTCCGGTGAGGTAACCCTGCTCTCGGCAATGGCAAAGAGGAATCCCGGGATTGCGTCGCTCTCTTCCGATGTGCTGATCGGGAAGGAGACCCACATCCCATCGGTTCTCAAGTTTGCTCTCTCACGCGGAGCGGACTATGCCGTGATAGGCCCTGAAGCGCCCCTTGAGGCAGGCATCGTCGATCGTCTCGAGGAGAAGGGTATTCCCTGCGTGGGCCCCTCCCTGAAAGCAGCCCTGCTGGAGACGGATAAGGCATTCTGCCGCGAGATGATGCAGCGGCACGGAGTCTCAGGCTGTCCCCGTTACCGTACGTTTCATACCCCTGCCGATGCAATCGGTTTTATCAGGGATTACGAGGGGGACCTCGCGATCAAGCCGATCGGTCTCACGGGTGGCAAGGGGGTCAGGATAATGGGAGAGCACCTGGACCGGGAGGGGGCTGTCTCGTATGTCAGGTCTCTTGGCGGGAACGTGGTGCTGGAGGAGCGCCTTATCGGAGAAGAGTTCACCCTCCAGGCATTCGTGGACGGCAAACACCTCGTCCCTATGCCGCTTGTCCAGGACCACAAGCGTGCCTTTGAGGGCGACTTCGGGCCCAATACCGGGGGTATGGGGGCATACTCCATGCCCGACCATTCCCTCCCCTTTGTGACAGATGCCGATCGCGACAAGGCATTTGCCATCATGAAAGACGTGGTGAGAGTCATGGAGGAGGCAGGGACCCCTTACCGGGGTGTGCTGTACGGCCAGTTCATGAATACTGCACGAGGTCCGATGGTTATCGAGTTCAACGCCAGGTTTGGAGACCCGGAAGCGATGAATGTCCTCTCGCTGCTCGAATCAGATTTTTCCCAGGTCGTTGCAAAGATAGTTTCCGGGTCGCTCTCGAAGAACGATGTCAGGTTTGCCCGAAAGGCGACGGTGTGCAAGTATCTCGTTCCCGAAGGATACCCTGAAGCACCCCGGACCGGGGAACCGCTCACGTTTGCACACGACCCCGGAGCGCTCCTCTATTATGCCAATATCGAGGAGCGGGACGGGATATTCTACACCCAGTCCTCCCGGACGCTTGCCTTTGTCGGTGCTGGCGATACGCTTGAGGAGGCCGAAGATGTCGCCGAGAAGGCAGCACGATCGGTACAGGGCCGGGTCCGTCACCGGAGTGATATCGGGACTGCGGCACTCCTGGAACAGCGGATATCCCACATGAAGGAGCTGCGATGAAAAAAGATCTTCTCTCTATACTCGATCTCTCGCCCGATGAACTGCGGGAGATCCTTGATGATGCCGACCAGTTGAAAATGCTCCGGAAAGAAGGGAGGCCGCATGAATTCCTCTACGGAAAAGCGCTTGCCCTCGTCTTTGAGAAGGCATCCACGCGGACGCGGATCTCCTTTGAGGTCGGCATGGTGGAGCTTGGAGGCCATGCCCTGTTCCTGAACCCGCAGGACCTTCAGATCGGCAGGGGCGAGGAGATCAGGGATACCGCACGGGTGATGTCCCGGTACGTTTCCGGGATGATGATACGGGCGTACAAGCACTCGACTATCGAGGAGTTTGCACGCAACTCCAGTGTGCCGATCATCAACGGGCTCTCTGACATCGAGCATCCCTGCCAGATCCTTGCCGACATCATGACGATGCGGGAGCATTTCGG
>CAZRAQ010000023.1:16488-26173 GCA_964598015.1 uncultured Methanoregula sp.
TCGAGCATCCCTGCCAGATCCTTGCCGACATCATGACGATGCGGGAGCATTTCGGATCCATTGAAGGCCTCAAGGTTACCTGGGTTGGTGATGGCAACAACGTTTGTAACTCCCTCGTCCTGGCATCTGCCCGTGCCGGGTTCGAAATAACGGTTGTCTCTCCTGATAAGTACAGACTGTCGGAAGCGGTGGTGAAGCGTGCGGTAGCAGAAGGTGGAAACGTAACCCTGCTCAAGGACCCCCAGGAGGCGGTGAAGGATGCCCACGTGGTGGTCACCGATACCTGGATCTCGATGGGGGAGGAGAGCGAGCGGGATGCACGGATACGGGCATTCAAGGGCTTTACGGTCGACAACAGTATGATGAAGAAAGCAGACCCTGGTGCGATATTCCTGCACTGCCTCCCGGCTCACCGGGGTCGGGAGGTCACCGACGAGGTGATCGAAGGCCCCCAGAGCGTGGTCTTTGACGAGGCCGAGAACCGGCTCCATGCCCAGAAAGCGGTGCTCGTGAAGATGATCGGGCGGAATGTTGGGAAGATACTCTGATACAAAAATTTTTCAATAATAATTCCGTTTCTGGCATACAATTCATTGATAGCATCAGATCACGATGCTGTGCGTGCAACTGCATTGCATAGAATTATATAATGATATAAAAGAATTTACCACGTCCAGGAAAAGGTTGCCAGCATCTTTCCGTTGCTCACAAAAGGATATTGCACAACCATAAAAAGAGCAATTTCGTCCCGGCGATCGTCCTGATAGTTTGTGGTAAACTGACATGGTGCAGAAAAAGAGTGATAAGGAAGAACCACTTCTTCCTGGGGAAGGTCTTAGTGGGGCCAACTGCAATGATGGAAGGGCATTTGATCATTGGGAGAACACCGGGGATCCTGTCTACAATGCCTCTACCAGCAAATACTGGGGTGATCCAAAACAAGGATGTCTCGAGGATTGTTGGTTCATTGCAGCCCTAGTATCGGTTGCTTTGGTGGCAAATGGCAGGCTGAATACCCATAATAATGGCTATCAATTCTTTGATACTATTACCAATTCCTGGTGCCCGTTGTTCAGAATAACGGACGAGCTGCCGGTTGATTCTAACGGAAATCTCGTGTATGCCAGGACAGCGAGTGGGTACATCTGGCCATGCCTTTATGAAAAAGCATATGCAGTATGGAAAACGGGAAATCAACAACCTAATTATACTACGGTTTTAAATAATGGAATTGCTGCAAATGCACTTGTAGCAATTGTTGGTGGGGAAATAGGCCCTTCAAGAACCATGCCACAATTTAATCCGCTAGGCAAACCCCTCTATCCAACCGTTGCGTCGACTAAATCTCCAGGAAGCGGTTTCCTTACTGCGGGCCATGATTATTCAGTGGTAAAAAGAACCGCCCAAGGATATCAGTTAAGAAATCCCTGCGGCGGCGGCTTGGTTAATATTACAACTGCCAATCTGAACGACTATTTCAAAGACTGGAGATATGTGATAGTGTAAAAATTTTTCTGATTAGGAATTCGTAGCATGAGGGACTTACTTGCGGGTAGAGAGAGGTGGATAAGTAATTCTGTCTATTTAAAGAAGATTTTTCTTTTTTTACTGGGTTTGGTCGTATGTTCCCTCCTTATTCCCCCAGTATATTCGTATGTTCCTGGAAACGATGGCGGAACTGAGAGCATTATCTCCACGGGAACATGGGGGACGGACCAGAAGTACCCCGCACTTTGGGAAGATCGTATGGTGTGGATACACTATTACCCAGATTCAATGGACTCAACAGTGGCATTGTCAAATATCTACCTTTACAACCTCACTTCTGGCAATGGAACCAAAATACCTTCAAGCCTCACCTTCCAGGAAATGCCTGATATCTACGAAGATCTCATCGTATGGCAAACGATCGAGGATGATAATTATGAGATTCACCTGTTCAATAGTTCTACCGGTGAAGAGCGGCGCTTGACCGATGACCAGGTTCACCAGATCAGACCAAAAATCTGGGGGAACTGGATCGTATGGCAGGAGGGTCTTGAAGAAGAGTCAGAAACAAGTGTGTTCCTCTATTCAATAGATACCGGAAATGTCACTCAACTAGGAGATACCTCCTCTTCAGCAACGTCACCGGATATCTGGGAGGACCGGGTGGTATGGGAGGACAGCAGGAACGGTGGTGGCAACGATGACATTTACTATTACAACATCACTACGGGAATAGAGGTCCAGATTACCACAGATATGTCCGAACAGAAATCCCCCTCGATATGGGGAGATCGGATAGTCTGGATGGACGACCAGGCCACGTCTTCACAGATCTATGTATTCGATCTTGTTACCAGAAACGAGAGCTGTATCACGTCAGGTGGCATCCGGCGTGAAAGTCCTCATATATCCGGCGATTATGTGGCTTACGTGAACGACACTGTGGTGTCGCTGGTCGATCTTGCCGCAATGACTGAGTCTCCTCTCTCTGCGGATAGCACCGGATCGGTGAAACAAAATCCAGATATCTGGGGAAACAGGGTAATATGGGCAGATAGGAGAAACGGTGACTTCGATATATTTTTGTTTACCATTGGAATATCGATGCCATCTCTTGATGCCGGTTTCTCAACGAATACAACGCAGGGAACTGCCCCTGTGACAGTAGCATTTACCGATACCACTTCAGGACAACCCCAGGGATGGGAATGGTATTTTGGCGATGGGAATAGTTCACATGAACAACATCCGGTCCATACCTACAATTCAGAAGGTTCTTATTCGGTAACCCTGACCGTTCACAATCCCTACCAGAGAGATGCTCTCAGAAAGAATGAACTTATATCAGTTAAATCCGAGCCCGTTCCGAAATTCTCCCAGAACACAACAGGCGGCCCGGCCCCACTGGCAGTCCAGTTTACCGATGAATCATCAGGGCTTCCAACGAGCTGGAATTGGAATTTTGGGGATGGTGAGGAGTCGGATCAACAGAACCCGGTTCATAGTTATATTCATCCCGGCGTATATGATGTGATCCTGACGGTCTCCAATATATTCGGTAATGCTACGTTGGCAGAGTCCGAATCGGTTACGGTCATGAACGGGACCTATTATTCCTGTATTTTACCTTCTGAAGGGATAGAGATAGAGGATTCCAATCATTTGATACTGAATACCACCTTGGCCGGTACTTGCTGTTTCGATCCGGAAAAGGGGGCAAAGAAGGTAATTTGTGATCCCGGTGGGCAGAGTGGCCTGGACCGAATAGAATTCCTGGCGCTGAACGGTACAGAATTCTTTATTACCGGGACTGATATCATTGAAGGGGATCTACAGGGTGTCGTTATCAGGAGCAGTACTATTGGTCCGCTCAATATGAGTCAGGAAACTGGGGAACAGTTCCTATTCAATTTCACTATCAGTCCAGATCAATATACTCCCGGGCAGGTGGTTCCCTTGATTGCCTGGGATGGATGCATTCCTGATGATTTCCAAAGATTTGATAAAGTGGCTTTCCGGTACAATTCATTTCTGGATTACATTGCTGCAAGTGTCCGGTTTGAAGTGGACTTACAATCAGAAGGTCCGGCAATCCTTGTTTTCGGTTTGAGCTCCGATTGGGTTCAGGAGTATGGATGGAGTGACGACCGGGATCTCGAAATTGCCACAAATGTCTCCGGCGCCATGATATTTATTGATGGTACGTATATGGGGGTCAGTCCGATTATCATCACAAATCTGACCCCCGGCGAACACCAGTTGAGGACAAGTAAAGATGGATATCGCGACAATCTGTCCACTCTGATAATCGGCAGCGACAAGAGGGAAAGTATCCATGTCATCAGGATCGGGGATAATGGTTCAGGAGAAGTGCTCAATACTACCTTTATTGGTCACGATGATGAACAAAACCTCGACTTTTTCATGGCCGAATCACCGAATGGGCTCTCTACCTTTGGACTTGCTTCTCTCTCAAGATCGGGCAATCTCTTCAGGCTCTTTACCATCGCTGTCACTCAATACGTCCAAGGATCAGGCGGCGGTGGCGGCGGTGGCGGCGCTGGGGGCGGTTATGTCGGTGGTTCAGCCACCACCCCGACAACGATCCCGACCCCGACCCCCGTGCCAACGCTCACCTTGCGTCCCCCGGCACCTACTGAGTCACAGGGAAGCGGGTCAGAAGTGACCGGAACAATGGTCCCCACCACCCCTCCCCCTTCTGAACCAACTCAGACGTCGACAATAAACCAGGAGGATGGCGAAGGCTGGGAATGGCCGCCGTACCTGGTCATTTTAAGAAATCTCTCCGTGGTTTTTGCCGTGATCTTCGTTGCGGTTGTATTTTACCTGAGATGGAACAAGCGTGAAGCATAAAAAGTCTGCAGGGGAGAGGAGGCCAACGTGAAGGTGCCCGCTCTCTTCCTGTCCACCAGGGGGACGCCGGACGTTGGCGGGCTTGAACGAGAGGGAGCTGTCGATGCCCTGATCCGGCTCCTTGCCCACCGTGACAGTACGATCCAGTGGAAAGCGGCGTCAGCACTCGAACGGCTCCCTGGCGAGGTGACGACAGAAAAACTGATCCGTGCCCTGGATCATCCTGACCGGAAGATGCGGATAGGTGTCGTTGAAGTCCTCTCCGACCTTCGCGACACACGGGCAGTAGCCGGACTCCTCCCCCTGCTCTCGGTTGATGAGAGTAACGAGGTCCGCTGGGCCGCTGCGATTGCTCTTGGAGAGATAGGCGATGAAGCTGCCAGGGAGGGGTTGATCAAAGCGCTCGGGGACCCTGACAAGTATGTCCGGTACGGGGGTGCACTTGCCCTGGAGAAGAACCATTGGATTCCTCCCGACCCGGAAGGGCAGGTATACTTCCTCGCCGCCGCACAGCGCTGGGACGAGATTCTTGTGCTTGGCAGAGCACCGGTCGGACCCCTTATCCACCACCTGAGCGATTATGATCCGGCCGTGAGAGCCCATGCGGTAAAAATTCTCGGTGAACTGCATGACCCAGAGGCAAAGGGGGCATGTGACCTTGCGCTCAGGGACATCAGCGGACCTGTCCGCTGGGAAGCGCTCAAGGCATTTCCGAAATGCAATATCCCTCTCATGCATCTCCCCAGGGGGCTCTCCCGGAGGAAACGGTTGAAAGATCCCTATGGTGCGATGATCCTGAACTTCTTGTTTATCGGCCTTGGCTACAGCTATCTTGAACAGTGGTGGGGGTTTTTGTTGTTCCAGGTCAATGTGACCGCAATCCTGATCACGAGCCTCTTTGTCCCGTTTTATATTCCGTATAGTATTTCGTATTTTATATCGGCTCTTGCAGCCGTCCATACGTGGTTTTATTTCAGGGGGCTGCCCGAATCATGATAAGGGGTGGTTTGTGGGTGAGGAGGATTGTGCATGCGTTCTCTTTCGTGATAGCCCGGCCAGCGCCCGGGCCAGGGGATGGTTGATCCATGGCACTCTTCTTCCATGACCCCGATATCGAGGCCATGAAGCAAAGGAAAAATTATCGTGGCCTGATCAAGGCCCTTGGTCATAAAAACCTCGACATACAATGGCAGGCTTCCAGTGCTCTCGCCGGGCTTGGGACGGAGGGGATGAATCACCTGCTGGCTGCCCTGCATTCCCGGAACAAACACACCCGGCTCGGTGTTATCGAGGCACTAGGTGAGATCCGTGATCCACGGGCGGTAGACCCGTTGATCGGACTCCTCGGTGATAATGACAATGAGGTGAGATGGGAAGCTGCTCTCGCCCTTGGCGAGATAGCTGACCCGCGTGCATTCGGCCCCCTTGAAGCGACCTTGCGGGACCCCGACCGGTATGTCCGCCACGGTTCTGCCATCGCCCTCGAAAAGATGGGATGGTCCCCGGACTCACCGGTCGACCGTGCATTTCTCCTCGCAGGGAAACAGGAATGGAACGCTCTTGCGTTTATTGGGAAGGATGCAATCCCCTCACTCGATTACGCTTCGAAAGACAAAGACAGGTCGATCCGCCTGATGGCGGTCAGGACCCTTGGCCGGATCGGTGAGGAGAAGGCCATTCCCACACTCTACCGTGCCATCCGTGATCCCGATGACCAGGTGCGCTGGGAAGCGGTCATGGCGTCCCAGAAGTGCGGGATCTCCCCCCAATACCTCCCGAGGGCACTCGCGAGAAGGCCGAGGACCAGGAAAAGCCCGGCCATTGCAGCCTTCCTCAATTTTGTTGCCGCGGGGATGGGATATTTTTATTTTGGAAAATGGTGGGGGATCCTCATCTTCCAGCTCAATTTTTATGCGATCGCCCTTATGGTGCCGAATCTGGGACTATTGACCTCTCTTGACATTCTCCTGCCTATATACGTGATTATTGCTATCCATGCCTGGTATATCGCACGCCAGGTACCGGATCTCTGATATCCCGCGGTCTTTTTGTTCCGGCTCTTTGCTCTCTGGAGTGGGTGAGATTGGTGAACAGCGGGGAGGCTTTTATTGTGTCCATTGACTGCTGTACCTGTACCCGCCGCACCAGGAGGTTCCCAAAAAATGAGGGGACAAATGATGACAACGCCCTGCAGAAGAACAAACGGCTGAAAAGAGGAGAAGGATGGTTTTCCCGAGAATACGAAGTGATTATTCCCCGATGAATTTCATCAGCTCGTCCATAAGGTAAGCATGGGCCTTCTCGAGATCTTCCCGCCTGCCGCGGAACGCAAGCAGCTCCCGCTCATCCCCTTCCATGTTGGCAAAATACAGGCGTTCTTTCCGTTCGACAACCTCAAGGTTGAATTTTTGCGTAATTTCGATGATCAGCTTGCTCGGGACCCCCGGGGGTATCAGGAGATCAAAAAGTTCTTCCCCGGCAGGCTGGTCTGCTCCCTGTTCCGGATTCTCTTGCGACATACTCATATCACCTCTACTTCCCTGCTTTTATCCTTCTCGCCATGATGCAGGGTCCGCCCCTGACTCCCCCGATAGGATTTTTCGGCTTGCCGAGTGAGTTCATGCAGCGCCCCATGAGCGCTGCTCCCCGGGCAAGGCCGTCATCCACAAACACGAGGTGATCGTTTGGATCCGGGAAGAGTTCTCTCCTGGTAATCCCTTCGAGGATATACTCTGGTTTTCTGCCGGAGATTGCCGCCCTGCCGGTAAATCCGATCGAAGAATTCGGCAGCAGCAGCCCCTCTTCCCGGGTGATATCGATCAGCCGTAACGCCATATCGGCACAGACACGGTCGATCACATCGTTGAGGAGGCTCAGGCTGTGGTTCTTGTAGATCTCGGCCCCGATAGCCTGGAGCTGATCCAGCGCATTCCCGTTCTCCCCGGCATCACACCCGATCAGTGCCACACCGGACTCCTTGGCGACATCGGCATACACCGGAACCCTCCCAAACCTCCTCCTGTCAGGGGGAACAACCCTGATATCGATGCACTCGCGACACCTCCTGACGTACTCCAGGGACGTATCGGTCTGACCCTTCAGGGAAAACTCGGCAACCACGCTCCGGTCCCCAAAAACATCAAGTGCAGTGCCGGTCTTCGAATCGACGAGCCCGGACCCTTTCACGATGGCATCAGGGATTGCCCCGGCGAGTCCACAGAAGTTCCCTATTGTCTTTGCAAACGGGTTCGGGTCATCCTTTGCAACATCGCTCGTGATCCTGCCATCAAGGGTCGTCCCGAAATCGATCGAGATGCAAGGGTTCCGGAAATCGACCGGGGTCCACATTGCCCCCTCTTTGATCCCTGCCATGGCGAGCTCACCCTCCATCTCGTTTGCCACCATCTCCACCCCCGTACTTCCTACCGGGGGGACCACACCTGCAACCGCTCCGATAAAGACGACTTTGTCGGCATACGAGAACGGCTGGAGTTTCTGCGGCTGGTTGGCTTTCGACATCGGGGGGGTCATCTTCCTTGGCGGCACCCCTGCATTGAGACAGCCGTTTGCAAGGGCGAGCACGAACGTTCCTACCTGGTCGGGGGAGTCCATCGCTGCGACAACCCCGGTGCTTCGCACCACGAAATCCAGGTCTTTCTGGATATCGAGATGCACCTCCTTGTGGCACTGGATGAGCGTATCTCTCACAAGGTCAGTGACCGACTCCTTGGTAAGTTGTGTCCCATCCAGTGTTTCACCGAATATCTCCTCGCCAGGTTTCGGTTTTCTCACGTCCCGGCTCATCTTGACCGTCTTGTTGACGACATAACTCATGCCGGTCTCAAGATTCACCCCGGTAAGGATGCACTTTGTCGTGGTGTTACCCATCTCGACAGATGCCACGATAAAATAGGGTTTTATCTTGAACTCAGGGATGTAGGTACCTGGACCATGGCTTATTGTGGGCGGAGGGGGACTCTCGACAATGTGTGGACGGGGTTTGAAAAAACGATCAAAAAAACGGGCACACATACGATCGATGTACAATTCTGCTCCCTTATATCTTTCGATTTTACCCGTAACTCGTCGAGACCGTTCGAAAAAAGGCTTTTCGCTCTCTGGTGCGGGCAAGAGTGATGAACCGGATCCTTTTATGGGTTTTGTCCACCTCCTCATGCGAGACCACGCCACCGCCCCAAAAGGACACCACGGTGGCGGTATTAGTGACCGAAATGGTATCTCAGAGAACACCCTCAATTTCTGTCTGATTATACAAAACAGTGATGATGCGGAGAAAGACCGGGGTCATACCCCGAGTGTGGAGATAGTATGTTTGTTAATTCCTCCTTTTGCCACAGCCATTCATTCAGTTTCTCAGTCTCGCTCGCTCCATAGCTAGTCTCCTGTGTTCATTGGGTGTTCTGCAGAAGTTCATCGGAATATTCAACCGGCTACTCTCTGAGCTCACCACGCCAGGTTGGATATGGTAACAGGTACGTGAAAGCATTAATGAGCGGTTCCGGCAATTCTATTGAAAGGATCTGATGCATGTGATGAAGATGGAGCATGTCCCGGGAACCTCGAAAGGAAAGATCATCCTCTTTGCTTTGAGTACGTGCGGGTGGTGTGCAAAGACAAAGGCGCTCCTGAAGGAACTCGGGGTGGATCATTCGTATGTCTTTGTCGACCTCCTGCCTCCGGAAGAACTCGAGGATGCGATCAAGGAAGTTGAAAAATACAATCCCCATGGATCATTTCCCACCCTTGTCATCAATGACGGGGCATGCGTGATCATAGGGTTCAAGGAGCATGAGATCCGGGAGGCCCTGGGATGAACCCGGCCCCTCCTTCAGAAGAGGAGATAGAAGCCCGGTGGAAAAAACTCGCAAGGGAAGCGGAAGAGGGTGGCTATCACCTCAATGATGACCCTGAATTCACAAAAAGCCTTGTCCGGGGGCTGCTTGTCAATGAAAAACGGTTCGGGTATCCCTCCTGCCCATGCCGGGTCTCCCTGGGAAACAGGGAGGAGGACCGGGACATCATCTGCCCGTGCGATTATCGCGATCCGGATCTTGACCAGTATCATGCATGTTACTGTGCCCTGTATGTCAGCGATGCCGTCCTGAACCATCAGATCACCGTCAGTTCTATCCCGGAACGGAGGCCTTCAAGAAGCGAACGGAAGGCAGGTGCAGTACCGCAACCAGGGCCCGTCGTGACGGGAAAGCCGCTCCCGTTCCCTGTCTGGCGGTGCAGGGTATGCGGCTACCTCTGTGCAAGAGATGCCCCGCCGCTGACCTGCCCGGTCTGCAAGGCAACAAAA
>CAZRAQ010000024.1:0-25525 GCA_964598015.1 uncultured Methanoregula sp.
CCTCGGATGTACGATGGGGATCCATCGCATGACATTTTGTTGGCTGGAGAATCGGTAACAACACCGATCTTCTTGACCTCTACCCCTTCTGGGGCTATGGTTTACCTTGACGGTATATACGCAGGAGTTACACCGGTCAGACTTGACGTTGACACAAGCGGGACGTATCAGATAAAGTTCACCAAATCCGGGTACCAGGACTACACCACAAATGTCTATGTCACAGCAGGAACCCCTAAATCTCTCTCACCCACTCTTTCCCTGATAACCTCCCCCACACCAAGTACTTCATGGGGTAGATCAGGGAGCAGAAGTTTCAGTAGAAGCGGCTCTACCAGAATCACTATTAGAAGATGAGAGAGAATAACCCTCGCAATTTTTTCCAATCCATTGAATAAATCATAATTTAGGGAAAAAGGACGAGAATGAGTTCCCTCGCTTCCTATGATGGTTGAGCGATTGGATGGCCTCCCTGAAGGCCCGTGCTGGCTGGCATTCACGGATCACGATGATTGGGATATAGAGGAAACGGATTAGGATGCTCGATAAGTTGCACCCTGCCAAAACAATAGAGATCCCGTCTGGTGTATCAGTGGGTATCAAACCAGGGAGGTATAACTGGTATACCCTCATGAGCTCGGGGGTTCTAAACTTTAAGGCAAGTAGGAAATATCCAAAAAATTCTCATGGGATAGAATCCCAGAGGGATGTTTTTACGCCTCCCTGACTCTCCTGATACCAGATTCCCAGGCCATATCCTTGTCAAAGACTCTGATTATCCCATCGACCGAGGTGGACTCCTTGAATGTGACCTCTTCGTATGCAGCGGACTTGCCGGTGTCAGACCGGGTAAGGAACATTCCATCGACTGTCTCTATGCTTGGAATAGTGCCCTCCCTGGCTTCCTGGATTGATCCTTCCATGAATGCTGAAGCCTGGCCCACCGACGGGAGGTCCCCGAGTTTGTCAACACGGATGTGGTGGTTGAGCTCAACCGGAGTGTCTGCTGCGTCTACAATGAACCTTTCGTCCGTAGTGGTCTGCACGCTGATGAGCGAGCCCGAAACGGTACTGCCAGACTCAACCGTGTTGCAGAACCTTGGGATGGTAGAGCTCGTGTCTGATGCAAACACACAGATTGCTCTTGCGGACGTGGTTTGGGCCTCGCCAGTGCCTTCAAGGAAGATGTTGTCGGTCGAGGTTATCTGTGCGCCTTTAGTGCCTTCAAATGCGATCAACTTGGTAGCTTCGAGATTGGACTGTCCATTAAGGCCGGCCTTGGTCTCTACAATCATGTCCTTCCCGTAACTGATAAAGCCTACACCATTGGACAGGGTCGCTTCACTGTATGTGGTCGTATAGCGGACTTCGTTGTCACGTAACGGTGTACTTTGGAGACCCTCCCCAGTTTGTTGTGCGGCCCAACTCGCTAAATCTGCTACAAATAGCGTGAGTGGAGTCCCGGGGTAATATTGTTGTTGAAAAGCATTCAAATCCTGTAAATTGAATCCCGGGTAATAGGATTGTGACTCTGCCCAATCAAGGAGCCATTGTTCATACCCCCCTCCAAAGGGGTAGTTATCCCAATTGGGATAGCCTGCAAGGGTCGGGTCGGTCCCGCTGGTAACGATTCCTCCACTGCTGATCGACCATGTGAGTTGAGTTGAAGAGTGTAGGTTTCCGGTGGCCTGGATGTTGGTGGCCATTGAGACGCCTTGGGTCTCGAACATCGCATTTACACCTGGGTCAGCCATGACATAGCCGGTCGCAAGAAAAAGCAATGCCAGAATGATGATTAAACTTCCAGATTTCTTCATGATGTCTCTCCTGTTTTTGTTAAGATGTTCTCTCCGATAGTTAGATCATAAAGTGATTTTTTAAGATAGTTGCGATCTTCTCCGTGGAAAATGAACCTCAAATATGTACCTACTTGTTTTGAGGGAGGTATGCAGGAAAACTCTCCAGAAGATCCGGGAGGTCATCCTGGACTGCCTCATAAGCGCTGATGGGAAAGACTGGATCCGGGGACTGGCAGAGTTGAACTACGCTAATCTGTTTTAGCGGCATTTCTCTGCATTGATAGAGGGAGAGCAGAGCATGATCCATCGAAAACACGCTATATCCTGCACCGCTTCCCTACCCTCGCCATGTGAATGCAATAAGGAAATTCGGCCCGATATTCATTGCAATCGCGGACTGGAACGGTAAGCCTTCCATTCCCCTGTTTAGACAGAAGGATCGACGAACCCCACCCAACGTTCACATTGTGATTGGGCATCATCGCGTTCGCACTTAAATTTTCTACAGAACAGAATTTTCCCCTCGTCATCTTCACGGAGAAAAATTTGTCGATACTCACACCCTGTGCATGGGTTCATACGGTAAGCCCCCTCCTTCCATTTGTGGAGAATTGTTTCCTTCGTCTTCCCCCATTCCTCATAAATTCTCATTGTATTATTGTGACTGAGTATCAGCTGCCTGGCCGATCACACGTGCTGATAGAAAGATCCGGTCTTAGGGTGCAACGGTTATCGTTTTAAAAAATATCAATGTTCCGTTCTGTTGAAAAGATTGTTGCTGCACGTGTATTTTTCCTGGGGACCATCAGATCATTGGGTTTTAACTCAAAAAACGTTCTCCAACGCCTCGCTGAATAGTAATGTCGGGAGGGGGCTCGATAATTATTTATTGTTTGATCAAGACATTTCCCCTGTGCTCTATGCATCGGCACAGATAGTAACACCAGGGAGGAGAAGAAGAAATGCTGACAGTTATTGCCAAAATGCCTATCAAAGAAGGAAAGATGGATGAAGCTATTAAAGAAGTTAAGGGGCTTCTCGTAAAAGTGGCAAAAGAGGAGGGGACCGTCCTGTATTCGCTGAATGTTGAAACGGCCAATCCCAATACACTGGTTGTGGTCGAACAATACACTGACCAAGATGCCCTGAATTTCCATTCTTCCACACCGTATTTCAAAGAACATTTTACCAAGGCCAGCGGATTGCTCGCGGGAGCTCCGGAAATTGTGATAATGAAAGAAATAGCCAGGGCAAAATGATCTGTTGCTTTCACTCATAGTGACTGCCGGCCTCCTGTCGTTTGAGTGCTGATGCACAACCCAGAAGGCCAGGACCCCCATCTGCAAAAAACAGAGGGTTCATACCCACGATACTTTTCCCGGTTGCCGGAACCTTCACGCTATCCCGGACTGGATCGCCAACGCCAGTTTCTCTGGCTGGAGCGATCCGAGCAGGAACGACCTCCCGCCTTCCAGCGTGACCTGCACTCCCCTGTTCCCCGATATATTGTAGGCCTTCCCCTTTCTCCCGATTCGGATTCCCCAGCCCCCATACTCCCGGATAGGCCGGTAGGTAACAGCCTCTGCTTTGACCATGGTGGCAAGGGGGAATTCCCGCCATTGGAGATGGAGGGGGAACAGACGAAACCGGAGGTCGGTCCGGGTGACCTGGACCTCGAGTCTCATCACGAGGAACCAGACCGGGAAGAGGATTCCGAATAGCACCAAGAGAGCAAGCACCAGGATGTCGGGGGCAGGGTTTGTCCCGAACGGCTCCCCTAGCACGATCTGCAGGAGAAAGGAATACCAGGCGAGCATTGCGATGAACCCGACGAGGATGAGGATCCAGATCTGCCTGAACCGCTGCTCTTCAGCGTATACCACGCTCTCTCCAGGGGAGTCCCGGGTCATGCTACAAGGGTCGGTGCTCACCGGTCAAAGGATTTTTGGTCTGGATAGCACTCGTGAGAATCATGCCAGAACGTTCCATGGAGATGGCGATCAGGAGATCCTGTATGGCAGGCACGACGAAATGCAGGACACCCCCCCAGCCCACCAAAGATCCCTAGATGAGGTGGGCTTTCTTCCCTCTCCATACTTGTATGAGCGTTGGAACATACATAATTGCAAAACCAATGATGATGGACAACAGGATGTCTGCGTTGCTCAGTATTCCGGATCTCAAAAAAATAGTGTAAATGTACACTGAAACAGGGGCGTATAGTGCACTTGCAGTAACAACCCCCGGAGAATATTCACCGGTATAGAGGGTTAAGGATGCATGGATTAAAAAATTTGAAAATATCCATGCAGCAGTGGATAATCCAAGAACAAGCGTCCATTTACCGGGATAAAAGGTGGCAAGAGCTACTGAGATAAGAACATAGGCCATGAAAATAACGTTACCAAGAACGAACTGGGCGAATGTGGAGGGTGCAGAAAAATATCTCTTTGCCCACGGGACAAACCGTGGGGTTTCCTCAATAATATGGATAAAATACGCAATTGGTACCAACCATAGAATAGTTACCTCCAGTTATTACTCCTCCCGAATTGGAGTAACTACTCTCGTGTAAGGAGATAAAATTACTTCCTCTAATAGGAGCCAGTCTGGGAGTTCATTCTAAAATCCAGGGAAAGCGATTATCAATCCACATTCCGCAGATAAGAATTCAAAAATAATATTTTTCATAAGGCAGCCCAAGTAAACCGAGTATTTTCATCAAATCGGCTGCTAAATTTGATATTTTCGATATCCGTTTTCCTTATACAATAACAGAATATTCCCTTACTCTCCGGAACAGGGAAAAGATTGTCTTCAAAGTCAGTTTTTTGATCTGCTTCTTCGTCTGGCAGATCACCGTTTCGCCCGTGCGTTCCAGAGCCCGTCTCAGCCGAAAATATTACCATCGAATAAATAAACAGACAGAGAACCCTGATCATGGCCAGAGCCTGTATCCGTGAATTTTTCTTGAGGGACACTTCGGAGACTCTGAACGACTTGTCCCTTAGGCGACGATAATCTCTTGCTTTGTCGAGGTATTATTTGCCGGATCTACTGAGACTTTGAGATACCCAGGCACTCTCGTCTCTCCAAACTGGTATCCCACTGGAGGGGTATTGTTGGAAATAAGGTCCGCACACCTGCCCCCGATGCTTGCCCGCTTTCCGTTTCACTCCGATGCATCCTGCCTGCACAATTCTTTCGTATTATGGATGACAATAACGCTGATTGCCAGACCCAGAGAATTTGCTATGATCATTGCGGGGATATCAGTGACCACGATATCAAGAGCTTCGGTAAAGGGGTTGATGAGTGCCAGTGCCAGGCTGGCATGAAGGAGTTCGATTCCAACAGCAAATACCATGGCAGGAATGATACCGATTAATGTTCCATTGTTATACCTGTACACCAAGCCTGCAATCAGTCCTGCCAGGACCGTTGCCAGGCAACAAGCAAGGGCGGAATCACCACCAAGGGACAACCGGTGAATAGCACCGATCAGCCCCACAGCAACCCCAACATACGGGCCGGCAACAAGCCCGGCCACCATGGGTGCAAGATCGCGGATGTTCGCGATGGAGCCATAGTGCCCGGGTATCCCTACATAGGTTCCGAATATCGAAAATAAGCCAAAAATGGCAATAAATGCAGCAAAATCGCGCATCTCTGCTTTTTTGAATATGACCCGCTGGATTGTCTCAATTTTTGTGACAATCTCCATAAAAACATAAATAAAAACCTCTGTAGAAGCAAAGAGACCCAAGTATTCACCCAGCATGCTTTCTGAACTTCCTGCCGCGGACAATCAATTCCCTCTGGTAAAAGTGTACTAGTAACAGACGTCACGGGAATTATTTATATCCGTCGAAATCGTGTGAATGCCAGCCGCCCCCAGGGTTCTGCCGAAT
The DNA here is from genome assembly GCA_964598015.1 of uncultured Methanoregula sp. GTDB lineage: Archaea > Halobacteriota > Methanomicrobia > Methanomicrobiales > Methanospirillaceae > UBA9949. The sequence continues at coordinate 5,711 of CAZRAQ010000024.1, forward strand.
ACATCGTCATTCAAATGGTCCTTTGTTATGTCGGGACCAATGCGCCGACGTAATGCACTATCATCGAAGAAGTCGGGGAAGAGGGAGAGGCGGCGTTCGATGAAGCCGTGTCCGTTCAGAACCGTGAGTTCGATAGTCTCTGAATGGGCTAGGTTGTGGAGGCATGTCTTGGGATCGCACGGTCGATTACCTTGCCGATTCTTAGTGTTTCATACGCTTCTATGGTCTGCCGGATTTTGTAAAATGTTCTTGGAAAGATGAAGGCTATAAGTTGGTGAGACTTAATGTGCCTTATGGGGATATTGAACCCTCATATATGGATATTGTTATCGTGCCTGCCACCAATGAAAGAAGTCAAATCTCTGAATATTGGGTTATTCCTGCTCTTGGAGGCGTGGGCGGAGTGCCAGCGCACCGGGTTAAAGAAGGATGATTATACCCGCTCTGTAGAAATGTTTGAATCGAGGTAAAATCCTAATTTTCATCCATAAAAGCTGTTGTATGATGGCTCCTTGATATTTCAATAGAGTCAAAATCCAAGGAGCCGAGATTAAAGTCTACGAACAGGTCTATCAGATCTCTCCATCATCCGGATGAGCAGGTAAAAAATTCCCGAATCCCACGATATTTGTGTAAATATTCCAAACGAGTCTATTAACACCATCAACTCTTAAGAATCCTGCTGCTGAAAGAGCATTTTCAAGAAGATTATCGAGACATCGTAGCCTTTTCTCGAACGTTCGGAGAAAATTTACCACATCATAAATAGAATAAGCTTGTACACCCATAGAAGCGATCTATCCATGGGAAAATCTCACGTCATACCCTGTCTGTTCATTGCAGGTTTTATCCTGATCGCCATTCTTCTCCTGATAATGTTCCCCTCGCCCCCCGATTTTCTCTCTCATCGTCATACTCCCCCCTCTGTCTCACTCCTTTACGCATCAGGGGGATCCATGGCACAGCTGCTGAACACAGGCCAGATCGATGCATTCCTGATCTGGGAACCAGTAGTCTCCAATGCCGAGCTGTCCGGTATCGGGAAACGGATTGCAGTACCGAGCGATCTCCCGCCACCGGGAAAATGGGAGAACGCTGCTATCAATATCCTGGTGTTACGCCGGGATGTGATAAAGACACATCCTGACCTTGCAGCACTCCTTTCAACTCTTACCACTGCAGCAATCAATCGCACAAACGAGGATAAGGCCCTTGCCGAGAACATTACTGCGAACTGGGTGTATGGCAAAGGCCCGATCCTGACTCCCCAGGGAACGCTTGACCCGCTTACGGTCGAACAGCGATCATTTGAAAACATGGAATTTACTGCCGATGCAGCCCCTCCGGAAGCTTCGATCGTCCAGTACACCATCGATTCAATGACAGGGGGAACCGGCAGTTACGATCCTATGATATGGGTTGATAGCGGGGTAACCGCCAGGGCGGCATCATTCCTGAATGGCACCGCTTTCCCGACCATCGATCCGGCTATCCCGACCCTTAATATCGGGTACATCCCCTCAAGCGACAATTATGCCCCCGTGTACGTGATGGTGAAGGACGCCCAGTATTTCTGCGACAATTATGGATTCTGTATAGTCCCGGACGATCCAGCTCTCTCGCGGCCTGTTTCCTGCACACTCCTCGTGAACGGATCAATGGCGGCTCGTATCAACCTTATCATGGGGCAGTCCGGCGGGGGGATCATGACGACCATAGGCCAGAACGCCCTCGAGGGGGCTTACGTAGGTTCAGTCCCGGCTGAACTCCAGATTGCACTCGGAAATCCCACGCTTATCATCCAGTCAATCAATACCGGCGGTTCAGGGCTCGTTGTCCCTGCGGATTCTTCGTTGCAGAACTGGAACGATTTTGTCCGGTGGGCACAACACCGCTCTACGGTGGGAAGACCCCTGGTCATTGCAACGGTTCAAAGCTCGATCCAAGAAGAGATGATACGCGAGGCATGTGCGTATGAGAATATCACGGTGATATTGTATGGTACTGATTTCACGACAGGCACTTCATGAATACGGAAAAGGGCTGGCAGTCATCATTCTCCTGCTTGTGGCATGGGAGACTGCAGCCCTTGTAATCGACAATAATTACATCCTCCCTTCACTCACTGAAATCGCCGAAGTGCTGCTCCATCCCTTCCAGCCGGTCCTCGGCGGGGAAAGCCTCATCGCTAACACCTGGGTGAGCCTGAAGGAGGTGCTCACCGGGTTTTTCTGTGCGGCAGCGATTGCCATCCCTCTCGGCCTCATTATCGGGTGGTCATCAGAAGTCCAAGCGTATCTCAACCCATCCCTCGAGATCCTCCGGCCAATCCCGCCCATCGCATGGATGCCGTTTGCCATTGCATGGTTCGGGATAGGGATCGATTCGATCCTGTTCATTATTGCGCTCGGTGCGTTCTTCCCGATCTTAATCAACACCGTTGATGGGGTTCAGAGTATCCGGGTCCGGTGGATCGAGGTTGCCGAGATGTTCCATGCCACAACCTTCGAGAAGCTGGAAACTGTGGTTCTTCCCGGTTCACTTCCCCGGATCTGGACTGGCCTTCGTGTCTCATTTGCCATTGCGTGGATGTGCGTCGTCGCTGCTGAGATGCTGCCCGGGACTACCGCGGGTCTCGGATTTCTGATCATGTACGCTTATAATCTCGGCCAGCTCGATGTGATCGGTGCAGGAATGGTGGTGATCGGGATAATAGGGCTCGGAGCCGATATGCTCTTCCGGATGGGGCAGACGAGGTTCTTTTCCTGGGAGGGGAAGGACTGATGGCGGAACCTGTACTGTCAGTCTCTGGTGTTGTTAAGACGTTCCAAGGGGAGGGGGATTCTTGCCCAGCCCTTGCCGGTGTCAGCTTTTCTGTTGCTGCCCGCGAGATTGTATGCGTCATGGGGCCTTCGGGGTGCGGGAAGTCCACGCTTCTCAGGATCATCAGTGGACTCGACCATGCTGATTCAGGTTCGATCCAGGGTATATCGGGTCAAGGCGGTCACGGGGTATCTGCTGCCATGGTCTTCCAGGACCATGCCCTCTTCCCCTGGCTCTCAGTCGAAGAGAATATCACCTATGGTCTCAGGCTATCAGCACAGGAGGAACAAAAAGAAGATCTACCGCAACGGACAGCCGAACTCCTCTCACTCACTCATCTTGATTCGTTTGCCCGCTCACTTCCCCACGAGCTCTCTGGTGGGATGAAGCAGCGGGTAGCGGTTGCCCGGGCTCTTGCTATCAGGCCGTCACTCCTCCTGATGGACGAACCCTTCTCGGCACTCGACACGTTCACGCGGAAGGAACTTGAGGACGAGATCCTCAGGATCCGGCAGGAACTGAAGACGACTATTCTGATGGTCACCCATAATCCTGAGGAGGCAGTGTATGTGGCAGATCGGATCATCATACTATCAGAACGGCCGGCTGTCGTTTCAGAGATAGTTCCGGTTGACATTCCCCACCCACGGAGTCCCACGAACCCAGAATTTATCAGGATCCGGGAGCTCGTGACCTTGAAGTGCAGGGGACTTCCTGGAACACCACGTGATGCAGGAGGGGATCGACTGTCCCTCACATAATAAAATTACTTCCTATCATAGGAGCCAGTCGGGTAGTTCATTCTAAAATCCAGGGAAAGGGATTATCAAAATTCACTTTTCTATTTCCATTCAGTGACCTAACAGAATTGGTTTTCGTCATTTTTTATATCTTAAATCCTTATTGGATTTCGGGGATACAATGACACCCACCCTATTAGATTATATCGATTGCCACTAATTCCTCGATCTCCTCTTCGTCCTCATCATCGTCTCTCCGTCGTTTCTTTTCGAATTGAGGAGATCCAGTCGATTCAAATAATGATTTCAACCAATGAAGAAATCCCACATTTGCCTCCCCCTATTACTTTGAATCTGATAGATAGTATTCAACATCATCATGATAAACCCATTATCCGAGTTCCTCTTTCTCCTCGCAGAAATCCTTGTAATCGCACCATTTGCATGTCTGGAAATCTGGTGTGGGGGCGAACTTTTCCGCACACACTGCACTGATCAGCCCCGTTACTCGTTCCTGGAATTTTCTAATGGTTTCGGTAGTGGGAGTGTAATTGTAGGTTTTATTGGGGGAGAGATAAAACAGCGATGCCCTGATGGGAAGCTTTCCATATAGTTCCCTGACGGCCAGGCTGTAGAGATTCATCTGCATATCTTCCCGGATGGTATTTTTCGAGAGTCCCCCTGGTATCGAACCGGTCTTAAAATCAATCACCACGATCTCTCCTTCCGGGGTCTCCTCTATACGGTCGATCATACCCTTCACCGTTCTACCCTCGAGATTGATCTGGAATTTCCTCTCGGCATCGAGGATACGGTTGGGGTTTGACGCCTGCCATACAAGATACGTATCGAGCAGGGTTTCCACCGTAGCCCGGTCATTCCTCTCATGACTCTTCGATTCATAGGCGGCAGTGGACCAGGTCGTCTCAAGCAGTGCAAGAGCCATCTCTTTTGTCGGAGCAATCCCCTCTTTCTGCTGTTTAGAGAGATGTTCGATAACAGTGTGAACCGCTGAGCCCAGATCGAAAAACGTACGGGGGACTGACGGGATCAACACGACATGCTGATACTTATACTTGAGGGGGCAGCGTTCATAGGTGGCCAAGGATGACGCAGAGAAGGTATGTCCTTCCCCGATAAGGGAGGGTGTGTGCCCTTGGAAAAGTGCTTCGATCTCAGCATCGTTCTCAGTGAAAGAGAGGAATGAATCACGATTGAAATCGGAGAGGTGTTTTCCTTCCGAGAGAAGACGTACCTTCTCGAGTTCAACGAGGTGTTGAAGAGCGGTCCGGAGATGTAATTGATGGATAGCCCTTTTTGCCTGGTGCTGGAGGGAGTGGCGGAATCGGTCGACAGGATTCTCACTTTGGAAGGTCGGGGTTGCCATTACTGCCGGCACCTCAACCTTCTGAACGAGAGCACGATCATCCAAAGGAATCTCGTCCAGGAACATAGACGGCTTGGTCGGATTTTTATTATTTCCATAGAACTTTGCCCTGACAAGGTAGAGGTGATCCTCAGCCCTGGTCATGGCAACGTAAAGGAGCCGACGTTCCTCCTGCTCAAAGAGCGCTTTCTCATCGTCTGCCGTTTTCATTCCCTTTGAGAGATCATTGGGTACAAAGAACTCCTTGGTCTGATAGACGAGCGGGAACCGTTTCGTGGCGAGATCAGCCACGAATACCACGGGGAATTCCTTCCCCTTGCTCTTGTGCGCAGTAAGGACCTTCACAGAATCTGCGACATCGGTCTCCCCGATCTCAATGGAAAATCCCGAGAGGAAGCGGAGATAGGTCAGGAATGAATCCACCGTATCCTCTTTGGTTATCTCTTCATATTCACGGGTGATGGTAAGGAACTGGTTGAGGAGGAGGACCTCCTGCCCGGTCTCATCCTCAAGAGCCCGAGCATAAAGGTCGGTGGCATGCATCATGATTTTGTAGACAAGAGTGGTGAGTGTGCCGCGATCTTTCTCGAAAATGAGCGTGTCCAGAGTGCCAAGGATCTCCGAGATCGCTGTTGCATAGTGGGGTGCAAGAGAGTCTACGGTTCTCATTGCCTCGAACACTCCATCGTTGTAGGGAATTCCGAAGGTCATTTTCTTGGCAATCGCATTGATTTTCTGCACCTCGGTTTCCGGGATGCCGGAGATCTTCATGACGCGATTGAGAGGTATCCCAGCCACGAGGGGGTTGTTGATAATTTTCAGATACGCCAGGAAGTCCCGGATCACCGGTGCAGAGAAGAACTCCATCTCTCCCACAAATTCTGCGGGGATGTTCCGGTTTCGCAGGAGTTGATAGAACTTCGCACCATCCTTCCTCCTCCGACAGATGATGGCAAAGTCCTTGTAGGTATAGGGACGCTCCACTTTTTCCCGCCGTGATATGAATGCAGTACCAAGGAGCCGCTCAATTTCGTCCACCACATACGCGGCCTCAGTACTCTCATTCTCGCATTGAATGACCCTCACCGGATCTCCCAGAGGGTTCTCAGTCAGGAGGCGTTTCTCCCGCCTGTTGGGTGCATGGTGCATCAGGGAGAGTACCAGGGAGAGGATGGTCCTGGTACTCCGGTAGTTATAGGTAAGCACGATCTCTTTTGCATCCCGGAAATGGTGTAGGAAATCCTGCATGTTGGTCAGATACGCACCCCGGAATCGGTAAATGGTCTGATCATCATCCCCTACCACACAGAGGTGATCACCGGCGAGCATCTTGATAAGTTGGAGTTGGGCATAATTCATATCCTGAAACTCGTCTACCAGAATGTGGGTAAATCGGTCTCGGTACCGCTGGAGAATGAGGGGTTTTTGATCAAATAACCGGCACGCCTCGTGGATCATATCATCATAATCAAGCAGCTTCTCCTCGCGTTTGAAGCGTTCATACGCCCAATAGACTTTGAGGAGATCCGACAGTTTATCGAGATATACCCGTTCCTCTGTCGACAACTCTATCTGTTCTTTTCCCGCCAAATAATCGGCCAATTCGTCGGGAGAGATCAGTTCGTCCCGGAAGGCACTGATGCCATCAATCATCGCTTCAATGACGTCGACAGCGTTGTTGCCCACGACAATGTGCTCAAATTGGAATGAATCGATGTGTTGTAGTCCCCAGACGAGCTGGTTTGCCCTGCTGATAATGCCTGAGCGAAAATTAATGCCGGAATCAAGGCGGTTGTCTTCCAGGACCGAGAGGCAGAAGGAGTGGAATGTGCTCACGGTGAGATCGGCACTCTGCGGTACCGATTCCAACCGTTCCCGCATTTCCTGGGCGGCCTTATCAGAAAAGGTGAGGGCAAGGATGTTTGACGGTGAAACCCCCTGCGAGATGAGATGGAGTATCTTCTCGGTGATGACACGGGTCTTTCCCGATCCAGGACCGGCAAGGATGAGTTGAATGCCGGAACACGTGACTGCTTCTTCCTGGGCGGGATTGAGTTGCATGACGAAAGTGTTCGAAAGAAAAGATGAAATAAGTACGCTTATTTTCTTCCCTTAACGATTATATCCTCAATTTCGACGTATCCCATTCCCATTTTTTATTATCATCCTGGCTCGTGTAAAATAATCCGACATTCAGCTTCTCCGCGTGACATGCAACTTCTTCAAGTGAACTTGCAAGCATTTTTTCATTCTCATCCGGTGCGGTATCGACAATAATCATGACGGGAACGAAATATGATCTTCTTCTCGAAGCTTCATTCTGGAATGCTTTCAGTTTCTCAAGGTCCCTGATGATTTCACCCGGTCTTAATCGTGCATTTTCTCGCTCTGATGCCTTCACCTCGATTGCCATGAGCATATGACGGAGGGTATTTTCCCGGTTTCTCCTCCGGAAATCTCCCTTTATCTCCGGTGAGAACAGGACGATGTCAGGAATAGGTTCGTATCCTCCCTGAAAATCTTTGTGTTTCTGGCCGTCTCGTTCCCGGAATAACGAGGTAATGGGGTTATCAATCCAGATTTTTACATTCATGCCGATCTGCTGTGGGGGAACATTGCCAAAAACACGAAAACAGTGATACATGATGGCCTGGTAATGAAGTTCTGAACCGAGAACTGCTCTGCATTCTGAGCAGATATGGGGCCAGACTTTTCGAAAAACTTGGATTGAATCTTGATATGATTGCATTTTGTCACTCCGTCCGAGACTGAATTACATTATGGACAATTTTCTGCTATACCAACAATTCACGAATCATAGTTTCGTCCTCTTCAGTAAGTTTTTTCAAGATTCGTCCTTTTTCATCCAACATTTGAATAGGTCGAGCGAAAATGTGGACAAATCGTTCCGTTTTCTTTTCTTTTTTAAGTTTGTCTAGAACAATGAAATGTTCTCTCTCTTTCAATTCCTCCTGTTTGGGAAGCTTTGGATACAGGAGAAGTGCTTTATCAGATTCATTGGCGACACAGTACGCCATCATCTGATAGGTATCTGCATTTGAGATGTAACCTCTTGAAAGGTCTAACTTATATTTTGTATCTATGATGGCGATCGATACTTCCTGTTCCCGGACAATAATATCCGGGATCAATCGCTTTCTATTACGCACATATTCAAAATCGAGATGATAGTCACTTGCGAGGTGAATGCCCTCTTGATAATGAAAGGTGTATTCTTGGAGAGAATGACGAAGTAATTTTGTAATATATTTCTCGAATACCAAATTCATGTCAAAAATTAGTGCATAATAACTCTGGGGTCCTTCTTCGACCGAATATGTCGATCCAAAGAGTATCATAAAACAGAACTCTACTATCCCTTTGAAAATTTCATTTAATCGATTGAAATGCAATTTCATGCCATATGATGGAAGAATAACTTCGTCTTGGATTTCGTGCATCAAGGAATAGAAATTGAATGCTCGTTTCTTGTTATCTTCATTTTTACAGAGTTCTTGTATTCTCTTCAATGTGGCTTTGATGAGTCGATTTAAAGGATTATCGATAGAAAATTCATCGTAAGTACATGAGAAGGTATGGAGTTGCGAAGGAAGTTTCTCAACTTGCTGTTGAAAATTAAGTTTTCCTTTGAGATGGGGGAGATCTTCAGATTGGCTTATATATTCGTGATGGAAATGATGTCCCATGACGGTTTCCAAATCGGTGAGAAAGAGGGCAATGAGAAATTCAAAGAAATCTTGCTCTTTTCCGTACTGGGAAATACCTGATTTGTAATAGGGAATTATCCCAGCAAATGAAAGGAGAGAGAATAAATTCTTCCTTGCATTTTTTACCAATCGTTCTCTTTCCTCTTTGGAGAGGGTATTGATAGAACGGTTTAGATCCGGATTGAATAATTTTGGAAGGATCTCAATCCTTTTCTTACCAATCTGGATTACTCCAACATAGGAATAGGTGTATATTTTTCCATAGGTGACCGTCAAGGCATCCGACTTTTCAGCTTTTTGGATATGATCATTAAACTTTTTCAAGATCCGTAGATCTGATTCTGAAAAGGGTGATTTTTGGGTGCCTTTTTCCCATTCGAATAATTCGAGCGTTTTTCGCATCAACGCTCACATCAGGGATTAATTTCCTGCTTATTCGTATTCTGTTTTTGAAGATTTTTCAGAGTATTGGTAAAGACGATATCCGGTTCTTTCAAACAACGCCCGTAAACGGTATCATAATCCCCACCATCATCTTCGAAACTCGCCATATCTTCATTCCACACGAATTTTTTCCGTTCCTCGATCTTTATTGAATCTCGGCCAAGGATGGTTGCCAGGGCTTCCCAATCGTTGAAGAAGTATTCTTCCAGAAGGGGAAGGATTTGGTTGGTAAAGACGTTTTTCAATTCCAGATTTTCGTTATCAGTCTCGGGAATTTTCATGAAATAGGAATGCCCAATCTCGTAATCCGGATTTTTTATTGCACAGATACTCTTGTTCAATTCTTCCAGGAACGCTCTGGCATCCTCGTTTGGAATCATCTCGTAGTTTACATTGAGTCGTTCGAAATGGAATCTGCGTCGTAAGGCAATGTCCACAAGAGCGATTGATTTATCGGTAGAATTCATTGTACCAATAATGTACACATTGGTGGGGACACTGAAATCCTTCTTAGAATAGGGCAATCTGACCGTAATCTCCTCAGATTCTCCTCCTCGCTTATTGTCTTCGAGTAGGGTTATGAGTTCACCAAATATTTTTGAGATATTTCCTCGGTTTATCTCGTCTATGACAAGGACGTAATTATTACCAGGATTATCTGCTGCTTTATTGCATATTTCCTTGAAAATCCCATCTTTGATCCGGTATACAATTGTGGAATCATCGGTGGAATCCAATTCTGGTCGAATACCTTCTACAAAATCTTCATACGAGAAGGATTGATGGAATGTGATAAAGCTGAATTGAAAATCGGAGGTTTGCTGAAGTTCATTCAAATCTTCGATAAGAATCCGTTGATATTCTTTGCCTTTCTCGGTGAGGAACCAATTCGATTCAGTATCTTTATCGAAGTATTCCCTCCCGGATTTCTTTTGTGATCTCACCGTATCGGAATCCAATCGAGATTCGGTTTGAAGAACGAACCAGATGGTGTTTCCGATTGAACGGTTGTTTTTATATGAACTGAATTCTTGAATAATTCGTGATTTTTTTATTTCGTCCACCTGGACTTTCTCCTTGCTAATCTCATCGAATGCCAATACAATTGCTTGGAGCCAAGAGAGTTGAGAGACATCAATCTCATTCTTCTGTTGGCTTCGTAATTTATCCTGTAACGTTCGATATGTTATTTTTGAATCATTTTCTCCGAAGATGATCTCATGGGCTTTGATGACCGAGGTATAGGTTTTCCCTGTGCCAGGAGGGCCATAGAGAATGACCTGTTTTTTGAAAGTATTTTTTTCAGGAATAATTTGGCCCATAATTTGGTGATATTCTTCTGGAGTGAGTTTGAAAATATAATTTGAAAACTTTCCCTTAAAAGAACCAGTAAGAGGAATATTGGGGGTCATTGTTTTCCACTCAACATCTCGAATGATCCGACAGTGTGAATTTAAATCTACTCGAGCAATTGATTTAACTATCCCTTCAGCAATAATTGCTTGTCTCCCCTTACTTACTATAATAATATCCCCAATATTCACCTCATAAATTAAATCCCATATAAATCGTGAGACCTTTTTAGGGTAAATCTCTCGAAATGCTTGTTCGTATTTTTCTTTAGTGTCAAATTGTAGCACATTTTGACCGTATTTTTCGATGAATTCAATATAATCGGTACACCCAATACCTATCACATTTTTTTCTTTAAAGTAACTCCAATATTCTTGTTTTTCAACCTCGTTGACAATTCCTGATAATAATCCCCAATACGAAGTAGGCTCCGGATTCACAATAGAATCAAAATGCTCTTTGGTCATTTGATAAATCGTCTTGAAAAAATTCTTCCCTTGTTCATTCGTCAAAGTTTTATTTAGATTCACATTTTTCCAATCGACTTCCCGATAAATGGTAATGTCACTATCGCCCGGGTAAAATTTAGGCTCAGAGGTGACTATCCCCCAGCCGAGTGCTGTTGATCTCCCTTTGTTTGCAAGGATGTAATCTCCTATCTGTATTCCATTTATAAAAGCAGATATTAATTCAATGCTTGCTACGGTAGATTCAGTATAATTGGAGCGGAAATATGTCTTCAACTGCTCTTTATTGTAAGTAAGAACTTCATCAGGCGCATTTTTGAAATATTCATTAAAATAAATCGGAATAATTCCTTCTTTGACACAAAGATCCCAATCTTTAGCCTGTTCTCTGGGAGCAATCTGCCAGTAATGCCGTTTCTCTTCATCTGAAAAATACATTTCAAGGACTGTTTGGGTTTTGGTAATAATATCCTGAAGTTCTTTCTTTTCTCTATCGTCAGATGATTTATCATAGTGCTCTTTATGGAGAGAGAGTGCTTTCATTACCAATTTTTTTGCCCTATTTTTTGAAATCGCCCCAGTATCCCCAATATACATGAATGGAGCTTGTTTCCAATTTTTGATATCAAATTCAGCAAGTTCGAATTCAATCGGAGTAGTAAAGATTGTTGAAAGTGTTTTATCGGCTTTAAAATTCCTCGAAGTTCGATATTCAAGATATTTTTGGTCAGAAAATTTTTCTTTGAATTGATGACGAATCTGTTCGTCTTGAATAGTGTCACCAATATCTATCGGTAATGAGAATTTGTCAAAAACAACATCCCCATAATATCCAACCATTACTCGTTTTTTTGTAACAGGATCCGTTGAAAAAAGAAGAATTAATCCCCCATTTTTGAATTTTGCTGGATTTTTATCCCCAATAGATCCATAATAATATTGACTATCAAAATTGAAGAAGTTCCAGGCTTCACGAGGTATATAGTCCAATTTGATATCTTGATATTCGAATCCTTTCCATCCATTTGAGCTTCCCCCGATTCCAGCGATAATTATTGAATCTGAAAGCTGTGGAAAGAATGTTTTTAGTTTTAAGGGGAAGATTACTACTTTTCGCTCATTCCCATCTTTATCTTTCTGTATCTTTTCATAGGGGGTTCCTGCTAATTGTGCAATTCCTTGATAGGTATACTTCCCAGGGGAAAACACTTCGAAAAGGTGGACTTCTATGCCATTGGTATTCGACTCTGTAAGAGTTTTATTTTGAGCATAATTGATATCTTGGTCGCCAGAAATTCCCATTCCAGTATAATGGAAGATATCCCCGTCCCATTCGTCTTTATAAAATGGTTTGGTCTGGTCTGATATGAGTACCAGTGTATTAGTTTTATTAGATTTTCTCATCCCTCCTTGGGTACCAACGCTAAAAAGTGTCGATAGTTGTTGATTCCCGATCACATCTCCTGGTTTAATATCAAACTTCAATTTTATTTCAAATGCCAATTTTGGCAAGAAGGTCTTTGCCTCAATCGCATTAAAATCATTAGAGTCTAATGCATGGCCATTTGCATATTTATTGGCTAAAGAAATAACGTATTTTGGTGGATATCTTTTTCCTTCAAAGTACAGATCATAGTTCACTGATCCTCTGTGATAGGGTATTTTTTCCAAGGAATCGATTTCTCGAATCGCTTTTAAAACATGTTCACGAGTGATATTTTCGGGTATCATGAAATCAACTCATTCCGATTATTGGTGAATCCATATAAGTGATTTGAATTCTTCCCAATTTGTAACCGCAACACATAACGTAGCAGCGGTGCAAAAAGACACAATACCGAATCTAATGACAGATGAGCCAGAGCGGGTTACCCGAAAAAAGAGAATAGATCCTCTCCTGAAATCTGCCGGATGGACGATTGCTCCGTTTACTGAGGGGATGGATCTCACAAGATTCAATAAATTTGCTCTGGAAGAATACCCGACAGAGAACGGTCCTGCTGACTATGCTCTCTGCATCGATGGAACGATCCTTGGTATCATCGAGGCAAAACGATTAACACGGGGATCCCAGGCGGTATTGACTCAGGCAGAGCGTTATGCTGAGGGTCTGAAAAATAATCCTTTCAATTTTGAGGGAAAGCATGTTCCCTTCCTATATTCAACCAATGGTGAACTAATATTTTTTCATGATGTGCGTCATCATCTCAATCTTTCACGGGTGATTGCAAAGTTCCACACCCCCAATGCGCTTCTTGAACTATTGAATCGGAATAACGAGATTGCTGCTTACAATTTACGACAGCGACCCAATATTCACCCCAGGCTCCGTCCCTATCAGATCGATGCAAACACTGCAATTGAGGAGGGGATAGAATCCAGAAAACGGAATATGCTGATAGCGATGGCCACGGGAACAGGCAAGACGTTCACAATGGTCAACGAGATTTACCGTCTCATGAAATCCGGGGTTGGAAAAAGGATCCTGTTCCTTGTCGACCGACGTGCTCTTGCCGCCCAGGCGGTGAAAGCCTTTGCATCCTTTGAGCCGGAACCAGGGTTGAAATTCGATAAAATCTACGAGGTCTACAGCCAGCGGTTTTTCCGTGAGGATTTTGAAGCTGATGAGCCATTTGATCCAAAAGTACTCCCCCAATCCTATCTGGAAGACCCCAAGGTAGGACATGCATTTGTCTATGTCTGCACAATCCAGCGGATGACCACCTATCTTCAAGGTCCGAACATAGGCAGGACCTATGGTATTGAGGATGAGCCAATCGAGGATGATGCAGCCCGGCTCAATATTCCCATCCATGCGTTTGATATCGTCATCGCCGATGAATGCCATAGGGGGTACACTGCTGCAGAGCGATCTGTCTGGAGAAACACGCTCAATCATTTCGATGCAATAAAGATCGGTCTGACGGCAACCCCTGCAGCTCATACCACGTCATATTTTGGTGAACCTGTTTATCGCTATGAATATGAACGGGCTGTCCGGGAAGGATATCTTGTGGATTATGATGCGGTCGCCATCTCCTCCAATATCCTGATGCATGGGATCTTTCTTGCAGAAGGCGAACAGGTCGAGATCATCGATCCCGAAAAAGGCTCAAAATTCTATGATTGCCTTGAGGATGAACGACAGTTTGACTCTACCGAGATCGAACGGAAAGTGACGTCACTGGATTCGAATCGAAAAATATTGCAAGAGATCAAGACGTATGCGGAGGAGCATGAGAAGAGGTTTGGGAGGTTTCCTAAGACCCTTATTTTTGCAGCAAATGATCTTCCTCATACATCGCATGCTGATCAGTTGGTCCGGCAGGCACGCGAGATATGCAATCGGGGAGAATCGTTTGTCGATAAGATAACCGGGAAGGTTGACCGACCACTCCAGCATATCCGAGAGTTCCGGAACCGGAAGGAGCCGGCGATTGTTGTCACGGTTGACCTGCTCTCGACAGGTGTTGATATCCCGGACTTGGAGTACATTGTTTTTCTGCGTCCCGTGAAGTCGCGTATACTTTTTGTCCAGATGCTGGGTCGTGGCACAAGGAAAGGAGAGCATTATCCCGACAAGTCCCATTTTGTCGTGTTCGACTGTTTCGGGGGTACACTTCTGGAATATTTCCGCAACTCAACCGATATGACTGCCGAACCTCCCGAGCGAGAGACACGGAATATTGGCCAAGTCATTGAGGATGTGTACCAAAACCGGGACAGGGAATACAATACCCGGGTGCTGGTGAAGCGTCTCCAGAGGATCGATAAGGAGATGTCGGGAGAGGCCCGGGACATGTTCCGGGCGTATATCGATGGCGGAGATCTCCGAAAGTTTGCGACTAGTCTTCCCCGCTTAATGAGGGAGGATTTCTCTTCCACGATGGATATTTTTAGAGATCCGCATTTCCAGGATCTGCTGGAGAATTACCCACGGTCTCCCCGGTCATTTATCGTGAGTTACCAGCCGGGTACGGTTACATCCCACTGGCTCATTCATGATGGTGCAGGTAATGAGTATAAGCCAGAGGATTATCTCACGCTCTTCTCCCGTTTTGTGAGGGAGAATCCTTCTCATATTGAAGCGATCAGGATTCTCCTCGACCGGCCGAAGGACTGGAGTACGGATGCGCTTATCGAGCTGAAGACCAAGCTCTCGGCAACAAGGGAGCGGTTCACAGTCGAGAACCTAAGGAAGGCCCACGAGGTAAAGTATCACCGGGCACTGGTTGACCTCATCTCGATGGTAAAGCATGCTGCCCGGGAGGAGGAGCCGCTCCTTACGGCAGAGGAGCGGGTGAACCGGGTGTTTGAGCATATTTTTGCAGGCGCCACGTTCACTCCAGAACAGCAGCAGTGGCTGGAGCGAATACGAGCGCATTTAATCGGGAACCTCTCCATAACAAAGGAAGACTTTGATGTGATCCCGCTCTTCTCCCAGCATGGGGGATGGGGGAGGGCAAACCGGGTCTTTGAGGGGCATCTTCCCGAGATTATCCAGCGGTGTAACGAAGTGATTGCAGCATGAGTGATATTGTTCAGAAGCTCTGGGGGTTCTGCCATACCCTCCGGCATGACGGGATCGATTATGGAGATTATATTGAACAGATCACGTACCTCCTCTTTCTCAAGATGGCAGATGAACGGAGTATCCAGCTCCCGGAAGGGTGCGGCTGGAAGTCGCTTGCCGCGAAGTCGGGGACTGATCTCACGGAGCACTATGTCGATCTTCTCCGGAAGCTCGGTCAGCAACCAGGGTTGCTCGGCGATATCTTCGCAGGTGCTCTCTCCCGGTTCACGAACCCGGTGAACCTGAAGAAGCTGATCGGCCTGATTGACGAGACCGAGTGGACTTCGCTTGGGGTGGATGTCAAAGCAGCGGCGTTTGAGGGGCTGCTCGAGAAGGCGGCGAGCGAGGGGAAGAAGGGGGCGGGCCAGTATTTCACCCCCCGTCTCCTCATCCAGTCGATTGTCCGTTGCATGAAACCAGATCCCCGTGCACACCGGGAATTCACTATCTGCGATCCGGGCTGTGGGACAGGGGGATTTCTTGTCTCTTCGTATGAATGGCTGATTGGGGAGACGAAAGGAGGAGCGATCGACCGCGATGTAGCGTTACGGGTCAGGAAGGGCACCTATTTCGGGCAGGAACTCGTTGCCCGTCCCCGTCGTCTTGCCCTGATGAACCTCTATCTCCACAACCTTGAACCAGAGATCAAACTCGGTGACTCCATCTATGAAGTCCCCGACAGCAGAAAATTCGATGTCGTCATGACCAATCCACCATTCGGGACGAAAGGGGCAAACCAAGCACCAGACCGGGACGACTTCACGGTCTCGACCAGCAACAAGCAGCTCAACTTCATCCAGCATGTCATGACCATCCTGAAACCCGGCGGACGGGCTGCGGTCATCGTGCCGGACAATGTCCTTTTTGCTGAACAAGCAGGGGATGTGTTTCGGGTGCTTACCGAGGATTGCGACCTGCACACGATCCTCCGGTTACCGAACGGCACGTTCACGCCGTATTCTGCAGGCACGAAGACGAACGTGATCTTCTTCACGAAAGGTTTTCCGACCGAGAGGATGTGGGTGTACGATGACCGGACCAACGTCCCCCACATCACGAAGAAGGACCGGCCCTTGAGTGCGGAATTTTTCAAGGAGTTTGAGAAATGTTACGGTGCTGATCCCAATGGGCAGGCGAAACGGGATACACACGACTCAAAAGAAGACCGATGGAGGTCGTTCCATATCAGCGAGGTCAAGGAGAGAAATTACAAGATCGATTCACTGAAGTGGTTAAAGGATGAGTCGCTTGACGATGCCGACAATTTACCAGAGCCGGAGGAGCTCGCCACTGAGGCGATTGAGGAATTGCGATTGGCGGTGGATTCGCTGAACAAGATTGTGGCGATGTTAGAGAATGGGAATGGAATAACAATAAGTGGCAACAATGAGTAATTTTCAATATAGTTCACTAAATCAAATTATTCCAGATGAATTGCCGAATGGATGGATTTCAAAGCGATTGTTGGACCTAGTCAATTCAAAAAAAGGTAAAAAACCTAAAATAATCGAAAATGAACCAGGGGATGGGTCTGTTCCACATATCGATATAAATGCATTTGAAAATGGAGTATTTAATCGATTTTCAGATAGGGATTCTGCTGTAATCGTCCAGAAAGGCAACCTTATAGTTGTTTGGGATGGAGCTCGTTGTGGCCTTGCCGGAAGAGCACCTTTGGAAGGCTCATTGGGCTCAACTCTGATGACACTTAAACCTAATAAAATCGATTCAGATTACTTATTTTGGGTATTACGGTTTTACTTTCAGGTTATAAATACAAATCCACGAGGAATTGGTATCCCGCATGTCGATCCAGATATTTTTTGGAATCTTGAAATTCCACTTCCCCCTCTCAACGAACAGCACCGCATCGTCAGTCTTGTCGAAGCGCTCTTAACACAAGTCAACGCCGCCCATGATCAACTCAATAGGGTGCCGCTTGTTATGAAGAGGTTCCGGCAGGCGGTGTTGGCGGCGGCGTGTAGCGGGAGGGTGACGGAGGGGTGGAGGGAGGAGCATCCGGATGTAGAATCTGCTGATATTTTACTTCAAAAAATTAAATCAGAAGGATTTGGGCAGGCAGGGCGTGTTAAAAAAAATAGAAATGATTTTTTCAAATTTGATCAATTTGAACTTCCTCAAACTTGGTCTTGGACAACTACAAGTAATATTTGCACAGAAATAACTGATGGTGATCACTATGCCCCGCCAAAAACAACCATGGGCATTCCATTTATTGTTATATCGAATATCAGTACTGGATCAATCAATTTTACAAAAACAATGTACGTTTCAAAAAAATACTATGAAGAACTTGCGGATAATCGAAAACCACAATATGGAGATATTCTGTATAGTGTTACTGGTTCGTTTGGCATTCCCGTGCTTGTTAAAACGCACCAAGAATTCTGTTTTCAAAGGCATATCGCATTATTAAGACCTAATCCAATTATACCACCAGAATTTTTATGGATCTTAATGAAATCTGATATAATTTATCAGCAATCGAAATCCATTGCAACAGGTATTGCACAACTGACGGTTCCTCTTTCAGGTCTTCGAGCATTAAAGATTCCACTCCCTCCTCTCTCAGAACAGCGTGAGATAGTCCGCCGTGTCAATTCACTCTTTGCGCTAGCCGACCAAATCGAGCACCAGGTGGCGGTTGCCACGAAGCGGACGGAGGCGTTAACGCAGGCGGTGTTGGCGAAGGCGTTTCGGGGGGAGTTGGTGGAGAGCAAATCCGCGTAATTGATTTAATAATTTTACTTTCACGACCTGCGGTTATAATTTATAAGAAATGGAATTGATGCTTGAACTTGAATTAATGAAGGTTGAAAATGAAAATTCGTGAATTCATCTATATGGATTTTGAAAGATTAAAATCAATAATTTCCCAAATAGAAGAGGGTTTAATCATCTCATCTCAACATTCAAAATCCATTTCACAGGAAGACTCAGCTTCAGTAGGGGGTAGCTTATTCAATTTTTTAAAGGCCGAGGGAGGATCAGCATACGTCTGGCAAGAAGAAGAATTGAATACACAATATTTGCACGATAATATTTATACAAAGGTCGAAGATGCTTTGATTAGCAACAATGTGTTGACGAGAATTCCTGAAGATTTTCTAAAAGAATCAATTGAAATTAATGAAGTACGAAATAAATTAAGTGAGACCTCCTTCATACTAATTCGAGGCAAGATATTTATCAATGATTTCAATAGAATGAGAATGATTTTAGAGAATTATAATGAAATAGGAGATTTTTTAGCGAATTGTTCAACTTCTTCTTTACCACCGGATACCCCTAAAAAATTAAAAGATCAGAAAATCTCTGAAATGAAGAAAAGTATGACGCTTGATAATAAATATGTTAAAGGATTAATTCGTTTCATTGATGTGTTTTATAAAGATAGGTTGATTGTAAAGAGTCTACCATTTAATTCACTGCCTGATTTAAGATTTGCGGGTAATTTAACGAAATTATCATTAAGAGAAGATATCTCGAACATCATTTACAAATACGGCACTGCACCTACGACTGATTGGACAATATTCGCACAATTATCATTCATTCCCGAAGAAAAAAGAGAAGCCATAACACCCGTCATTAATGGAAACCCTATTGATCTTGCATTCCAGAAGATCTTTGATAGTATAAGAAATGTAGAATTGGATGCTCAGTCTGTTCTTTATCCTGAAATTGCTATCACGCCAATTGCAATTTATCGTCAGATTGGAGGTTAAATATCTTTTATTCAAAATTTTGAAATCTAGCACTTTTAGAAAGATTTTATTGAAAGAAATTTTATAAAATTCACCTTAATTATATAACCCCCGATTCCAAACATCATCCAAATTAAAAAGAATCCATCTCCGCCATTGCTTCGAAGATTCCCCGCAAGACCAACCGCAACGACGCGAAAGATGTGCCATCACCCGTTTTATGCAAAGCTGTGGTCAGCACCGTCTCCAAGTCCGTCATTGCCGTGAACCTCCTAGCCGGGATCTCAACCCCCCGCTTGTCCTTGCAGAATGATGGCAGGACAACGTCCAGGATCGCGATCTTATCCTCCTTAGGGGCATCGAAATAATCAACCAAATGCCGTTTCGGGATGATCAGCAGGTGTCCTCCTGATCACAGAATACCAATCGAACTGTTCATACACAAGATCATGATCGATGACCACCCCCTCTGTACCAACCCGGCCGAACGGACAGTTCACCTCGATTCCGCCACCATCCTTCACAGGGGGCCGTTAAGCCCGCTCTGAGAGAACCGCGATGACCGGTTTCAG
>CAZRAQ010000025.1:0-24754 GCA_964598015.1 uncultured Methanoregula sp.
TCAACCTGCTTCTTTGTGAAACAGGCCGACCAGCCCGCATATGTCTCTAGCCCGTGCTTTTCGCAGACCTGTCCGGGCCAAACATCTTTACGGTTATATTTACGAGTTTCTGGTCCCATCGTTGCTTTTTTTCAAAAAATGGCTCTTCTATAGGTGCAATTTGGACATCCTGCACCTGGGGAAACGTCAGGTTCGCCTTCTCGTACAACCCTGGTTTTGTGAAGACATCGATATTGATGCTCCCGAGTTTTCCGTCCCGTTTGAAATAATACTCAGGGATCCGCTGCTCGTTGTCGTAAATGGAGAACCAGTAGGAGAGTTTGTAGGTCACTTTGTCGTACCCCTCGAGTGAGGGATAACTGCTCATATCGTGGGTGATCACCATGTCAGGATTGATGTCATACACGCTCCCGTTTTCTATGATTTTTCCATAGAACCGCATCTTGTCCCATTTCTCCCCCCTGTAATACCAGGGGAGGGGCCAGTAGTTCTCTGAAGCGATTACCACGGTATCGGAAGCATCGATCAGCTGCATTACGATGCGAAGGTCTTCTGAGTTCTGGACCTGGACGATAGGTTCGTTTATGTCTGCCGGGACCAGGGCAACATGCCATGCCATGATGAGAAGAAAGAGACATCCGATAAGTGCGAAAAGTGTCTTTTTTGGGGTCATCAGGTAGACGGAGACCAGGATCATAGGGAAGAGTTGGTGGAGGATAAGCCAGGGAACCTTCTCACCAATGTAGGCGTACGCGGCAAGTGATACCAGCATCCAGTAGATGCAGAACAGGAAGAAGATCTCTTTTTTATCCCAGGGAATGACCGGCCGAGGCTGGAGCGGCTGCAGCGGGGGATCCGGACACTCATCATGCACTCCTGTCGGGTCCTTTTTGATGTGCACCTTGCTGTGCACAAATGCCTCAAGGCGGGTCAACGGGTTATGGCGAACGGCAAACTGGATGGTGCCGTACACCGCGAGAAGAAAGATAGGGACTTCGTAGAGGAGGAAGAGGAGGATATAGAAGAACCACGGCCCGCAAATCCGGCACATGCCATGCATTGAAGCCCAGTGTTTGTACGCATCGATCCATCCTGTCTCGATAATCCCGAAATGGGCCCCAAAGGATGAATAGAAGATGACCATAACGGACAGGGCAACCAGGACGACCGCAATCGTGTCACGAAGCCAGGTTTCAGGGACCTTGATCTTCTTTGTCAGGAGCAGGTAGGTTCCAAATGTTGCGAGCACGAGGAGGAATATGGGCATATCCTCCTTCAGAGTCATCCCGCACCCTATAGCGAGACCGGTAAGAAGAGCATACCGGAACCTGCCACGCTCAGCATACGCAAGGAGTGCAGCAAGGATCAGGACGGTGAAGAAGAGCTGGAAAATATCATGCCGTAAAAATCTTGAAAAATAGACCATTGAAGGAGAGACTGCAATAAACAGGGCAGCAACCAGGGTCTGGCGCCGGTCAAGGTATCCAAGCCGGTAGATCCAGTAGATGAGTGGGATGATTGCTACGCCAAGGATGGCAGGGAGGATTCGTGCAATAAGATCGGCATCTCCAAAGAGCTTGAACATTCCGGCTGTAACGTAGTATAGGAATGGGCCGTGATACATGGGTTCATAGGAATAAATGCCCTCGGTCATCAGACGGTAAGAGAACCAGGCATGGATCGCTTCATCGTGGTGGAAAAGCTTGAGGTCGAGAGTGTAGAACCGTAAAAAGATTCCGAGTAGGAAGATCAGTAAAAATAGGTTTCGAAAGGAGCACCATTCCCGTATCCGGGAGCGAACTCCTGCGGTCAATCCGCGTCCTCAGCTCTCGAGTACGATCTCGATGCCGATGTCTTTTGGGACCTGGGTACGCATCAGCTGGCGGAGTGCACGCTCATCGGCATCTATATCGATAAGCCGCTTGTGCACCCGCATTTGCCACCGGTCCCATGTGGCGGTCCCTTCCCCATCGGGGCTTTTCCTTATGGGCACCACCAGGCGTTTGGTGGGGAGTGGGATGGGCCCGGCGAGATTGACACCGGTCCTCTCTGCGATCTCCCGTATTCGGTCGCAGACCATCTCAACCTTCTTGAAATCGGTCCCTGTGAGGCGTATCCTGGCCTTTTGCATACTATTTCACCAGATAAATATTGAGAGATCGGAGTTATCTCATCTGCTTGGGCTGGATTGCAATACACATACCGGCGGCGATCGTGCTGCCCATATCCCTGATTGCAAACCTGCCCAGCTGGGGGAGCTCCTTGACGTTCTCGATAACCATGGGTTTTGTGGGCTTGACCTGCACAATTGCTGCATCGCCGGCTTTGATAAAGGTGGGGTTCTCCTCCTTTGTCTGGCCTGTCCTGGGATCAAGCTTCTTCTTGAGCTCGACAAAGGTGCACGCGGTCTGGGTGGTATGGCAGTGGAACACGGGAGTGTATCCGATCGTGATGGCACTGGGGTGCTGGAGCACGACAATCTGTGCAGTGAACTCGTCAGCAACCGTTGGGGGTGCTTCTGACGGTCCGCAGACATCTCCACGGCGGATATCCCCTTTTGCGAGGCCACGGACGTTAAATCCAATGTTGTCACCGGGAACTGCCTGCGGGATCTCCTCGTGGTGCATCTCAATGGACTTGATCTCACCCTCCTTGTTGGCCGGCATGAAGGAGACCTTCATTCCTTTTTTCATGATGCCGGTCTCGACCCTTCCTACCGGCACGGTGCCGATACCGCTGATGCTGTACACATCCTGGATCGGGAGACGGAGCGGCTTGTCGGTCGGCTTCTCGGGTTCCTTGAGGGTGTCAAGCGCCTCAAGAAGAGCCGGCCCGGTATACCAGGGAGTTTCCGGGCTCTTTTTGGGGATATTGACCCCTTGAAGAGCACTGGTTGGGATAAAGAGAATATCGGCTGGTTTGTACCCTACCATCTGGAGAAGTACACCGAGGTCCTTTTTCACTTCCTCGAAGCGCTTCTGATCAAACTTGGCTGCATCTATTTTGTTGATGGCAATGATGAGCTGGTTGATTCCGAGCGTTCTTGCAAGGAATACGTGCTCCTTGGTCTGCTCCATGACCCCATCAGGGGCTGCAACGACAAGGATAGCGGCATCTGCCTGCGATGCGCCGGTGATCATGTTCTTGACAAAGTCCCTGTGACCCGGGCAGTCAACGACAGTGAAGTAGAACTTCGGGGTGTCGAACCTCTTATGAGCAATATCAATGGTGATACCTCTCTCACGCTCTTCCTTGAGGTTGTCCATAACCCAGGCAAACTCGAAAGTCGCCTTACCCTTGCTCTCAGCCTCTTTGCGGTAGCCCTCAATGATATGGGGGGGTACTGCTCCAGTCTCGAACATAAGCCTGCCGACCAAGGTAGACTTCCCATGGTCGATGTGTCCGATGACCGCCAGATTCAGATGGGGCTTTTCAACAGCCATAATGTTCCTCCGATAAAAACGAGACTGCAGAAGTACAGCCTGTTTATGCGAGTAGTATTTATTAGAAACGTATCCTTATTAATCATTTCGATGAGCAAAATCCGGCGATTTTTTCAGAAAAAAAGGAAAAACCGACACTATATTATCTGATGGACCAGATACTTCCTGCCCATCTATGAAGACGCTGGAAATTACCTGGGATGAGAAAAAATACCGGGCAACTGTCGGATGTGCTGACGGTCCGGTCTCTGTTCACCGGAACTGCGCGTTCTGTATGCACTGCAAAGGGGTGTGGATTGGCCAGAGGCTCTACCCGGCTCCGCAGGAGAACGTGATGCGTTCCTTCTCCTCGAGCGGTTCGAGTGATGAAGCGCTGATGTCTGCCGCAATGCAGTTCAATACGCTCGTCAAGGACGCTACAGCCATCTCCTGCGGTGATGAGGGGAATACGGGCTTCAAATCCCGCTACCGTCGCTGATATCCCGGGGCGATTCCAAAACCCGATCGTCCTCCGGGACAAGCGCCTTTATCTCATCCCTGAATGTTTCGAACTGTAACTCATCCATCTGGTCGGAGAGGAGCCGGCCGCTCCAGGCTCTCCGGTACACCCATGCAACCACCTTCTCCACAACAAGGAGAACCGCCTCCGGGCGGTTGACCGCGATGAGTTCCCTCCCTGTCTTTGGATGCCTTCCTCTTCGCCCTCCCACCGTTATTAAGTAGTGTTCCCCTGAAGTTTTCAGGAGATCGTACGGGCAGGACCTGACGCAGGTTCCGCACTCGACACATTTTTTTGGATCAAGGACGGATATCCCCCTTTTTATGGTTATTGCCTCCTCCTTGCAATATTTCACACAGGTCCCACAGCCGGTGCACATCCCAGGGACCCGTACGGGTCGTATCTGTCCGACAATCCCGATCTCATTCAGCAGCGGACTGGTACATGCATTCGCGCATGCAGATATGGAGATCCTGATTTTTACCGGCATCTCTTTTCCAAACAGTCTTGCATCGATGGATTTGGCCAATGAAACCGAATCGATATTGGCCAACATGCACCTTTCGGTCCCCGGGCAGGCGATCACGTTCACCACTTCATCCCGCTCGGACCCGACCGGGGTATTGTTTGACGCGAGGTCTCTTGCGATTGCATCGAGATCCTTATAGTGCATATGCGGGATCTCAATCGTCTGGCGTGTGGTGAGGTGGACCGATACGGCTCCGTATCTCGTTGCAACATCAGCGATCCCTTTCAGCTGGTTACACGAAATATTCCCAGCCGGGATTCGTGTTCGTATCGTGCAGTATTCGCTGTCAAGCTCGGTGATGACGCCCCCCTTCATATGAATGCCCATGTCCTTCATTATCAGGATCTAGTACGCGACGCAATCCCTAAAAAAGTGCGCTCGCAGGAATGAGTGCCAGTGCACAAAGGACAACCGTCCGGGTAATCTCACCAGAAGCCCCGACAACATCGCCGTTGACACCCCCGAACAGGTGGTTTGAGACCATGAGCAGAATGGCGGGGACAAGGAATGCAGCAAGTGCTGCGCCCATGAGTTGTGGTGATGCGACAGGGAAGAACACGATCGGAATGCAAAGTGCAGCGGCGATGACCGGGAACCAGGGTCGTGCCTCGCGATGCAGAGATGCATGGAGCCCTTCCCGGAACGGGGTTCCGTATGCGGTGAGAAATGACATGGAGAATTTTGCCAGGACTTCCGCGATCACAAGTGCCCAGAGGATCTGCTTTGACGAGGAGAGTGCCGCAAAGGTGATGAGGAGGACTAAAGAGCCGGCAGCAAACCCCCCTGTCCCGATCTGCTGGTCGGTCAGTGCCCTGATTCTTCTCTCACGCCCGCCATGGGCCATGAGGCCGTCACCGAAATCGAGGAGGCCGTCAAAATGATTGGCCCCGGTAATAAAGAGGACGGCGGCGATTGCCACGGCTGCCCGGATCCCGGGGTCAGTGATCCAGAAGGCTGCCAACCCTGCGAGACCTCCCGTGACGTAGCCGGCAACAGGATACAGATAGGAGCGTTTCGCAAAGTGCTGGAAATCTGTGGTTTCCCCGAGTGGGATGATGGTTGTAAACTGGAGCAGGGCTCGCAGAGGATTCAGCAGCATTCACTGTAGAGACGAGAGGTACAGCCAGCTATCAACCCGGCGACCGCATCGTCGAGAAACGGACCGAGTGATCCGAGGATCCCGGGTTTTTTCTGGTCGTACCGCGTGAATTCAAATCGGGCATAGGTCCCGCCAATACATTCGGCAATAGCCATGCCAATAATTTCATCAGACAGGAGAAAGACGGGGTCATCCTGTATCCCGGAGTCTTTCTGCCGAATGAATAGTTCATCCTCAAGCAGGATTGCCCCAAGGAGGAGTGAAGCGATATTCGGGTCTCCCAGATATTTGAGGATCTTCTCCCGGATTTTTTCTGCAGCCGCTTCCGGACCAAGTCCGTGCGGTACATAAAGGAGCATTGCTGAGGCTACTATCGCATCAATCGATACCCCTTTTTCCTGCAGCCGCTTCTGAATCCCGAACATACCTGCTATGTTCTCCCGATCCCCTTATTAGGGTTGTCGTAAGCATATCTTGATGTCTGGAGAGGTGCGACCTTTTTTACGGAAGATCTTCAATGGCATTTGTCACAGGCAGTCCTGAAATAAAACCAGAGCGTCCCTTCTTCTGCAGCATTCTTGCCAATACCCTGCTCTCCTTAGTGCCGGGTATTTCGGGTGCAGGTGCAACACCGGAAAAGACCCTCCTCACCCCTATTCTTGATGCGGAGCTGATCGCATGCGGGTCAATCACCAGCATGCCGGTCCGTCCTGATACACCGACTGGTTGCCCCACCCCGGCATCTATCACCAGAGCGGTGATGGATCTTACTGGACTCTCACCTCTGTTTATCAACGGCGGGCTTGTCCATACCCCCACCGTCCCCTGTCTTGATCTCTATGGTTCACCAGGGGCTGATCCAAGGTTCGGAGACTCGGTCCCTGCAGCCGATGACTTGTTCAGAAAGGGGGGGTCAATCGGTCGGTTTCTTGGCAGCGTATCAGACCTGCTCGTCATTGGGGAATGTGTTCCGGGTGGTACCACTACCTCGCTCTGCGTACTCCGGGGGCTTGGTTACGATGCTTTCGTAAGCAGCAGTTACGTAAAAAATCCTGTCCGGATGAAGGAGGAGATCTGGCGCATCGCAAATGGCAGGCTGCGCGAGGGAGGGATCAGTGCTCCCCTTGATGTTGTCCGTTGTTGCGGCGATCCCATGATTGCGATCGCAGCGGGGATTGCTGCCACGTATCCAGGCCCCCTCATCCTTGCCGGAGGGACCCAGATGCTCTCTGTAGCGGCAGTACTCAAAGGCATTGATCTTCCGGTCCCGCAGGTCGCAACAACCTGTTACGTGCGGGACGACCGCTCGGCTAACTTTACCCGTGTGGCCGAATCGATCGGGGTTCCTGTTTCCTATGTCGACCCCAACTTCGGTGATCTCGGTCATTCTGGGCTTGCACGGTACTGTATAGGGGAAGTCAAGGAAGGCATGGGTGCTGGAGGGGCCATGCTCCTTGCATGGCTTATGGGGTATACTCCGGAAGCGATACGGGAAAAGATCCTCCGGACGGTCATTTCGTATGCCTGAACCTGTCAACAAGGAGCACCATGCCAGAAGAATGATGTTCCGGTACAATGTTCAGTTAGGGAAGTGAGCATGGTACGTGCCGATAAAAAGGGATTATCAACACGGAGATATAAATGATATACGATGCTCCCGATATATGTTATCAATAATTTCGGGCAGTTCAATCATCTGATCCTCAGAATGCTTCGGGATCTCTCAATCGATGCAAAGATGGTCCCGAACACCATGCCCATCGATCAGGTTGCGGAAGGGTGCCGCGGTCTGGTGCTCGGTGGCGGACCTGATATTGTCCGTTCCGGGAATTCCGGAGGATATCTCCATCTGGGTCTCCCGGTGCTTGGGATCTGTCTCGGGCTCCATGTCATAGCGCGGGAATTTGGCGGGACGGTCACCAAGGGCAGACTGGGGGGGTATGGACCTGTCGAGGTGGAGATCGTGGAGCACGATGAGATCCTGACCGGCTATCCGTCCCGGATAAGGGTGTGGGCGTCCCATGCGGACGAAGTGACGGGGCTTCCCGCCCGGGCAGTCCGGCTTGCAGGATCCCTGGTCTGTGCAAACGAGGCGATAGCGATTCCGGATCTCCATATCTTCGGGCTCCAGTGGCACCCGGAAGTAAGCCATACTGAAAACGGCAGGTACGTGTACGAGAACTTTGATCGGATAACCAAGGAACAGTGAATTCTGGAACGTGAGGTATGGAACAAAAAGAGCTGGCGAGGAGAATAAGGGAGATCGGATTCTCCTGCAGGAGGTGCGGCGAATGCTGTCACAGCACCGAAGGGGATGCCAACCTGGTTATGGTATTTCCTGACGAGATACAGGAGCTGACCGGCGCAACCGGGCAGAAAGCCGAAGATTTTTCCCAACCATACCCGGAGAGTGTTTACACTCCTGACGGAGGAAGTATAACGTTTGAGTGGTGCCTGAAAAGGACGGTCCGGGGCTGCATCTTTCTTGACGGTGATCGCTGCACGGCTTATGCGTCAAGACCGTGGATCTGCCGAACATACCCATTCATGCTTTCCGGGGACAGTCTCTCTCTCTTCCCGTGCAATGGCATTGGAGGAGAATTATCAGAGGATGAGGCTGAAGAGATAGCAAGCCTCCTCATTGCCAGGAGAGATGCAGAACAGGAAGAAGAGGAACAGGTACGGGCAATCCTCTCTTCACGATCTATTCCTGCAGGAAAAAACGTGCTGGTCGATAGAACCGGGATTAGGGTGTTGTAATGAGCGAGATTCGCATCATTGGTACTGCCCATGTTTCAAAGGAGAGTGTCCGGGAGGTAAAGGAAGCTATCGCTGCATTCTCTCCTGATGTGGTAGCGGTCGAGCTTGACGCCGGACGGTATGCCGGTCTGAAGAAACAGGCACAGGAAGCCTCTGTGGAATCGGTGCTCGAGGCAAAGACCTTCACCCAGCTCCTTGTCCAGTGGATCCTTGCCTATCTGCAAAGGAAGATCGGCCTTGACGTGGGGGTGGAACCGGGTGCGGAGATGAAAGCAGCAGTGGAGGATGCAGAAGCACGGGGGATACACGTAGCCCTGATCGACCGTGATATCAGGATTACCCTCCGGAGGTTCTGGCAGTCGCTCTCTCTCTTCGAAAAGATACGGATGTTTTATGCCCTGGCCGTCTCCGCCATAAATATCGATGATGAGGAGATCGATGTCGAGGAACTGAAAAAGCAGGATGTTATTGCCCTTGCCATGGAGGAGTTTCGTACGTTCTCACCAAATGGTGCACGGGCTTTGATTGATGAGCGGGATGCGTATCTTGCCCATCAGATCAACAGGCTTGCCCTCTCACATGACCGGATCCTTGTCGTGATCGGGGCGGGACACAAGGTGGGTATCGACCGGTACCTTGCCGATCCCTCAAGCCTTCCCCCCATCGACAGTCTTACCACCGAGATAAAATCTCGGCCATGGGGGCTTATTTTCGGGGCTATTGTCACCTTCCTATTCATATTCCTGCTCGTCGCTATTGTCTTTTCCGGTGTTGGCATAGAGGTGCTGGTAACAGCTCTTCTCTACTGGGTTCTTATCCACGGAGTGCTTACCGCAGCATTCACCCTCCTTGCGAAGGGACACCCCCTGTCAGCCCTGACCGGTTTTGCCGTCTCCTGGTTCACTGCATTAAATCCTCTGATCGCTGCGGGATGGTTCTCTGCACTCGTAGAGGCGAAGATCCGGAAACCGGGTCCTGGCGATTTTGGGCGCATATCCCGGGCGGAGTCACTGTCAGAGATGATGGATATCCCGCTCTTCAGGGTAGTCGTTGTCGCAGCGATGGCGAACGTGGGGAGCACGCTCGGGACGATCCTATACTTCATCTTTATATTCCCGATCCTGGGCATTGACCCCGGGGTGCTCATCACCCAGGGGATCTCGAACATGTGGGCGGCGCTCCAGGGTATCTTCTGATACCGGCTTTTTCCGGGACGAGAAACTATTTTTATTGTCCCCTGCAATCTCCCTCATGAGTAGTCTATGAGAATTGCAACATTGTATGCCTTGATCCTTCTTCTCGGGTTCCTGTCTGCACCAGCCACGGTTGCAGCAGCAGAAAACATCGTGCCGAGGGCGGGTACGGTATTCCTCGGTGAGCAGGGCCTCGATCTCTCTGCAACCGGCGCTACCTCAGGCTCGCAAATCGTCTGGTACGGGCCAGGTGGTAGCCCTGCAAGCGTGCCTGCAGCGACCCTCACGATTGATGACCCGTCCGACTTCTATATATCCCCTGTCCTGTTTGGCGACAGGACGGGCCCCTGGTTCAACGCCCAGGGCAACTCCCTTGCCTTCTATGTGCAGGAACCCCTGATCGAGATCAGGGTTCTTGACGAGACCAGCAATTTCCAGATCACCAAAGAGGTCACCTGGATCCCAAGAGGGGACGTAGTCGGATTCCGTATTGATACCAATGTATATGAGATTGCGAAACGGCCTGGTTCTGCCGGAGCCCCGGTCACGATACGCATCAGGGGACCTGGCGGTGTCGAATATTCGTCGTTGGACGGATATCAGTTAGAGGATATCATGCTTTCAGGCTCACCGTTCCAGACCGGGCCGGTATGGTTTACCGGCGACTATGAGAGAGGCAACTACACCGTCTGGGCAGAGAGCACGGGGAATGACATGGATACCAACTACAAGCGCGAAGGAAAGACGGTGACAGCCCCGGTGGAATTCCTTCTCCAGAGCACAAACCCGCTTATCACTCCCGAGCCAAGCACCACTCCCCTGGTAACGGCCCCCTCCACTTCGGCACCTGCCACCCTCCCTGCCACGATTAACACCCCTCCTCCCACAACAACCGTGGCAGTATCTCCTGTCACGTCAACCGTCACTGAATCCACGACGACCATATCCCCGACAACCGCCCCTGGATTTGGAGCAATACTCTCGCTTCCTGCCCTCGCAGCGTGTTTCCTACTACTGTTCAGGCGCAGAGGGTAGGGCAGTTACATTTTTTTACCAGGATATCTGTCCGGGATGGGATGCGGTCCGTTCATCCATAAAAACAGTGTCATAACGGGTTGGAGTGTTCCTTTTATAATGCCCGGGCGGGTTGCGGTCGGATGTCTCTGGTGAACACAGAGGGGGTTCACGCCCATGACCCCCGGCCGGTCTTTCCTGCTTGTCCTGTCTCTCTGAACGCGATTGTGCCAAAACCATTTTTTCCTCTGACTGCAAGGGGATACTCATGAATGTCGGAACCACTATCATCAAATGCCGGCACAGTGTCCGCAGTTACAAACCCGCTCCAGTCGAGGATAATATAATCAGGGATGTCCTCGAATGTGCCCGGCTTGCCCCGACAGCGATGAATCTCCAGCCCTGGCTGATTGGTGTCGTCCGGGAAAAAGACCTCCTGAAAAAAATTGCTGCCCTGACTGACCATGGCAGGTTCATCGCTGATGCACCGGTCTGCTTTGCTGTATTCGGTGAGCGCAAAGCAAAATATTATCTGGAGGACTGCTCGGCCGCAACCGAGAACCTGGTCATCTCCCTGCAGTCCTACGGGGTGGGTTCATGCTGGGTTGCCGGTGACAAGAAAGAGTACGCAGAATCGGTGCGAAAACTGTTGCAAGTACCCGATGGGTATACGCTTGTCTCTCTCCTGCCCGCCGGCTATCCGGCCGATATAGCGATCCAGAAGAAGAAAGAGGTGGATGAGATCGTTTTTTTTGACACGTATAAAGAGGACTGAACCAAAGGGTTCACCTCCTATCCTGCCGGAAACACAATCTTTTTTACTTAATCCTCCTATCCAGAACCTTTGAAGTGTGTATGCCGGGACAAAAGGGATGCAGGGAGCTCGACCCGCGTGAATGTTATCTTCTCCTTACAAAAAAGGAGGGCCGACCTTGTTCCATTATCGATGTCAGGACTGCTGAAGAGTACAAAAGGGGTCACCTTGAGGGTGCAGAGAATATTGACGTATATAGTCCGGATTTCAGATCCCGCGTCGAAGGGAACGATCGTACCTCGAGGTATATTGTCTACTGCAGGAAGGGCGTGAGGGGACAGAAGGCCATGGAGCTGATGCGGGATTCCGGGTATGAGGATGTGATAAATATCGGGGGAGGAATAGAGAATTGGATCTCCCACGGATTGCCCGTAGAGAAACGCGGATAGGGCATCCGGGGCCGGTCTTTTCACATCAATCCCCGTTTTGGCATGAAACGCACATGAGACTCGGTCGTCACATTCCCCCAAGTGAAAACCGCATTCGCGATTTTCAGAAGCGGGGCTCGTGACCGTTTGGAGTCATAGACGTTTCATTCTGTTATGCCTGTATCATGTAGGGAATCACCGGGGTTTTTTCCCTTACTCCCGCTATTCCTTTTTTCTTTCCCGAAAAAAAATGGATCACGTCGAATCTGTCGGTGGCATATTTCGTATCGATTTGACATAGAAGAATCCGACGATTCCGAATGTTACAATCGGGGAGAGCCAGGCAGGTATGTGGAAACCGAAGCCATCAAGGATCATGATGCAGCCAAGGATGAGAATCGAGTACATGGCGCCGTTTTTAAGGAAGAGAAATCTTTTGATCCTGTCTACGTTGCTGATCGTCATCTGCCGCACGACAACTGCGCCGAGACCGCTCCCGATGATGATGAGCGGCACCGACAATGTGAAGGCAAATGCTCCGAGCACCCCATCGATGGAGAATGTGGCATCGATCACCTCAAGGTAGAATATCTTGCTCCAATCCGACATGGTCCCTCCGAGCATCTTCCGCTCCTGCTCCTCGGCATTCTGCCGGAACCCATGCACAATGAAGAACGCAGTCGAACCCACCACCGCTGAAAACGCCATCAGGGGGTTCATTTTCAGGCCGAACCATACCAGCAGGAGGAGGAGGATCGAGACAACTGCAAAGAACCAGACCCCCTTCGAGGCGATGTAACACTCCCCGCGGAGTCCATAGTTCTTCTCTTCCAGGAATATCCAGTGCAGGAAGAGGAATACTAGGAAGGTGCCTCCCCCCATCAGGAGGATGGGGGCGGACTCTTCGATAGCAGCGATGACTGCCGGATCGTTTGAGAATGTGGCAGTAAGTGCCCCGATCGGCCCGAGAGAAGGGGTGGCCATCCAGATGATCAACCAGGGCAGGAGCCCGCGGATGACAAAGACTGCTAAAAAGAGTCCCCAGGTGAGGAACCACCGCCTGGCCCAACCAGCCATGGTGGAGAGCACCTCGGCATTGATGATGGCGTTGTCTATGCTGCTGATGGTCTCAAAAAGACAGAGCCCCGCGATGGTCAGGATCATCGACAGAATATCCATTCTTACGTGAGAGTTTGGATTCGACTCCCTTAAAGGATTTCCGAAAATGCAATGAAAAGTCTGCGATATCGCTGTTTATTACAAATTCAGACCGGTTGCGCGGCAGTCCGGAAATTCCCGGGATGTGGAGCCGGGAAACCATTATGAGGTCGCTTCCCTGACATCAGTGATCATGAAACGGCCTGTGCTTCAGGTGGCGCTGGACCTGCTCGACCTCTCCCGTGCCCTGCCGATCGCCCGTGAAGCGGTAGATGGCGGTGCTGACTGGATCGAGGCCGGGACTCCGCTCATTAAAAGTGAAGGGATGGAATCGGTACGTCGACTGCGATCTGAGTTTCCGGGGCATGACATTGTCGCCGATATGAAGGTGGCCGACACGGGGGCTCTTGAGGTCGAAATGGCAGCGAAAGCCGGTGCATCGGTTGTGTGCATCCTCGGAGATGCTGATGATACCGTGATCAGGGAGGCAGTGCAGACAGCATCGGTCTTTGGGGTCCGGCTGATGGCCGATCTTATCAATGTGAATGACCCGCTCCGGCGTGCCAGGGAACTGGAGGCGCTTGGCGTGCACATCATCAATGCCCATGTCGGAATCGATCAGCAGATGATTGGGAAGAGCTCGCTTGAGCTCCTTGAAACAATACGCGGGGCGGTAGGGATCGATATTGCCGTTGCGGGTGGGCTTGATGCGGTGACAGCGCCGCAGGCCTCGTCAAGAGGTGCGGACATTATCATCGTCGGGGGGGCCATTACCCGTTCGGCCGATGTGAGGGAATCGGCAAGGAAGGTACGGCAGGCGCTTGATCTCCCCGGCCAGGAGATCCCGGTTCCCGTCTCCTTGTCGGATACGATTCGGGACCTTTTCCGTGGGGTCTCGGCACCGAATGTCTCGGATGCCATGCACAGGAAAGGTGCAATGGCCGGGATTATGCATCTTGCAGGTGGTGCGAAGCTGGTAGGGACAGCGGTCACTGCCCAGTCCTTTCCCGGGGACTGGGCGAAACCAGTGGAGGCGATTGATCATGCCGGCGAGGGGAATGTTCTCTTGATCAATAACGAGGGGATCACTGATATTGCCGCATGGGGGGAGCTGGCAACACTGAGTGCGATCAGCCTCAGGATAGAAGGGGTGGTAATCGATGGAGCTATCCGGGATATCGATGATATCAGGAAGTTACCGCTCCCGGTATTTGCACGGGCTATCGTCCCAAATGCAGGTGAACCGAAAGGATTTGGCGAGATCAACTGCGAGATAACGTGTGGTGGACAGATTGTGCGTCCCGGGGACTGGATTATTGGTGACGAGAGTGGTGTTGTGGTCATACCAAAGGAGCGGGCATACGAGATAGCACGGCGTGCAAGGGAAGTGAAAAAGACCGAAGAGCGGGTGAGGGAGGAGATCCGGAGGGGAAGCACGCTCTCAAGGATATCCGACCTGGTGAAATGGGAGAAGAAGTGAGGGTTACTGGAAGACGCTGCTCTCGAGCAGCGTCGCCCCGCACGAAGCGATCAGCCTGACCGCCTGATCGGCATCATCGACCCTTAGGATCAGGACGGCCCCTTCCTTCCCCGAGTAGGCATAGGAGTATTCGATATTGATCTGCCCGTCTCCAAGCATTTTTGCGATCTCGTAAAGCCCGCCAGGGGTGTCCCGCATTTTTACCGCAATCACATCGGTGAATGCCACGTTGAATCCGATGCCGGTGAGTTTCTCGTGTGCTTTTTTGGGGTTGTCCACCAGTGCCCTGACAACTCCAAAACCGTCTGCCTCTGCGATGGAGAATGCGAGAATATTCACATTCTCCTCTTCAAGTGCTTTTGCAATCGCAGCAAGCCGGCCCGGCCTGTTCTCGGAAAATACCGAGATCTGTTTTATCAGATACCTGCCTGTTTTCATCATAACTGCCTCCTGTCGATCACCCGTTTTGCCTTTCCTTCGAACCGCGGGAGTGATCCCGGTTCGACGAGCTCCACGTTCACCGCCACATTCAGGGTGTTCCTGAGCTTGTGCTCCACGTTCTTCCTGATGCCCATAAGATCAGTGATCTTGTCGGAGAATGACTCCCTGCTCACTTCCACCCTGACCAGCATGTCATCGAG
Organism: uncultured Methanoregula sp.; assembly: GCA_964598015.1. Taxonomy (GTDB): domain Archaea; phylum Halobacteriota; class Methanomicrobia; order Methanomicrobiales; family Methanospirillaceae; genus UBA9949. The sequence continues at coordinate 14,999 of CAZRAQ010000025.1, forward strand.
TGCACCTTTCCGGTCAACGATGATCTGGAAGTGCTGGCCAACCTCGGGAACGGTCATCAGGGCATACTCTATCTGAGAGGGGAAGACATTGATGCCCCGTATGATCAGCATGTCGTCAACCCGTCCGGATATCCGCATCACTCTGGGGTGGGTCCTCCCGCATGCACAGACTCCGTCTTCATAGGAGGTTATATCCCCTATTTTGTACCGTATCATGGGGAGAGCCTCTTTCTGGAGCATGGTGACAACGAGTTCGCCCTTCTCACCGGGGCCAAGCGACTCCCCGGTCTCCGGGTCAAGGACCTCGATAAAGGCAAGGTCTCCCCAGACATGGAAGCCTTTCTGCTCGGAGCATTCAGAGAACATCGGTCCGGAGAGCTCGCTCGTCCCGTAGATGTCGTATGCCTTGATCCCGAGCCACTCCTCGATCCTCGCTTTCATGGTGTCGGTCCAGGGCTCCGCACCGAGGATACCCATCCGGAGACTGGTGTCGTCCCTGATGTTCACTCCCATCTTTTCTGCCACCTCCCCCATATGGAGGAGATAGGAGGGTGTACATGCGATGGCTGTCGTATGGAGGTCCTGCATCAGTTCGATCTGGCGTTCCGTATTCCCAACGCTTGTGGGAAGTACCGTGGCACCCAGACGTTCTGCCCCGTAATGGAGCCCAAGGCCCCCGGTAAAGAGGCCATAACCATAGCTGACCTGGAGGACGTCCCCCCTTCCTAGTCCGCATGAGGTAAGGCCCCGTGCAAGTGAGGCAGTCCAGTTGTCCAGGTCGTTTCTGGTATACCCGACAACGGTCGGTTTTCCGGTTGTCCCGGAAGAGACATGGTACCGGACCAGGTCGTCCTGTCCTGCAACAAAGATCTTGTCCGGGTAATTGTCACGGAGATCGCGCTTGTACATGAAGGGGAGTTTCCTGATGTCGGCAAGAACATTGATATCGTCAGGATGAACTCCGGCCTTTTTCATTCTGTCGTGGTAAAAGGGCGAGAAGCTGTAGAGCCGGTATACCAGGGTCTTCAGGAGCCTGTACTGGAGCCGTTGGAGTTCTTCACGCGGCATCTCTTCTATCCGTGGATCCCAGAACATCATACCTCGCTCCTCCTGTCCACCACCCGCTTTGCTTTCCCTTCGAACCGCGGGAGGGTGGCTGGCTCGACCAGTCTGACGGTTGTCCGGAGCTCGAGGGTGTCCCGGAGTTCTTTTACTACCTTCTTCTGTATCCGGGCGAGGTCATTGAGTTCTCCGGAGAAGAAAGAGCGGTTTATCTCGACATCGATTGTCATTTCATCAAGATGATTGATACGGTCAACATAGACCATAAACTGATTCCCCACTTCGGGAATTTTCAGGAGGACATGCTCGATCTGCGAAGGGAACACATTGATTCCCCGGATCACCAGCATGTCGTCGCTTCTCCCGGTGATCCGTGCGATCTTCTGTGCCCTTCCGCACAGGCAGTCATCCTCCAGTTTCATCGTGATATCCCCGGTGCGGTATCGGAGCAGCGGCATCGCCTCCTTTACGAGGGGAGTGACGACGAGCTCTCCAGGTTCCCCGTCAGCCACCACCTCTCCCGTGACAGGGTCGATGATCTCCACAAGATACGAGTCATGCCAGATGTGGAGCCCGTTCCTCTCCTCACATTCAAACGCAACGCCGGGACCAAAAAGTTCAGAGATGCCATAGGAGTCGTACGCGGTGACCCCGAGTTTCTGCTCGAGCTCCTTTCTCATGGAACCTGACCAGGGCTCCGCCCCGAAAAGCCCGGTCTTCAGGGTCGGCAGGTCCGCATGCAACTCTTCGGCCACCTCGGCAAGGTGCATGGCGTAACTCGGTGTGCAATGGATCGCCGTCACCCCAAAATCCTGGATCATCTCAATTTGACGCTTTGTATTGCCCGTTGCACTGGGTATGACCGTGAGGCCTATTCTTTCTGCGCCGTAGTGAAAACCAAGCCCCCCAGTAAACATACCATAATTGACCATGTTCTGGAAGACATCGCCTACTTTCAGGCCGACCATGGTGAGGTTCCTGGCGATCAGTTCGGACCAGGTGTCCAGGTCTTTTCTGGTGTATCCCACCACCGTCGGTTTCCCCGTAGTCCCGGAGGTTGTGTGGATCCGGACCACTTTTGAGAGTGGCACCGCAAAGAATCCGAAGGGATACCCGTCCCGGAGGTCCTGTTTTTTCGTGAAGGGTATGCGACGGACGTCTTCAAGGGTTTTGATACTCCCTGGTCTGATTCCTGCATCATGCAATTTTTTCTGGTAAAACCCGATATTCTGGACCAGGGCCACGGTCTTTTTCAGGCGCTTTACCTGGAGCGCCTCGAGGTCTTTCTTCTTCAGGGTCTCAATTTTTTCATTCCAGAACATTACAACCTCCTCTCTTCTGTTACTCCGGCAACGGGGACCGGTTTCTTTCAGGATTTATGGAACGGACTTCACTTTACCTGGATTGGACACGAATATATCGGTTCCATTCGGTCAAAAAACTATGTCAGGGGTTGTCATGGCAACGAATTTTCCAAAGAAAATCCTCCCGTGCCTAAATCCCCCGTATGATTGTGTGATGGGGAAAAACCAGATATTTCCAGCGGGTCTCCCGGAAAAAAACGGCGGCTCTTGCATGAAATTTACAAAGATATCATAAAAACGATGAATTGATGTAGAGGTTTGACCATATTTTCTCGTGCGGACTTGCATGGTCCGGGCTGGTTTTTGGAAGGGAGTTCTCCGTGCGGTATCCATGGCATATTGTGACTGGGTTTGGTGCCCATCTGAAAGCGACAAAGGCGTCCCTCGTTATCACAAAGAACGGACACCTTGAACAGGTACCGCTCGATCAGATCGACCATCTTCTGGTCATGGGGGGGCATTTCCTCCATACCTCTGTAATAAACGTCATGATCCGGTCGGGTAAGTCCCTCTCATTTTTCGAGGCGGATGGTGAACCGCTCGGCATCCTCCGACCGTATGGGAGTCACCCTGATGACACCTTGCGGAAAGCCCAGGTGGAGGCACCCTCCCACTCCTATGCGTTGAAAATTGCCAGGGCGGCACTGCTCAACCGGATCCAGGAGATTATGACCCTCCAGGAGGGATGCGGGCAACGCATCCTCTATGAAGGTGAAATGGAGATCATCCACCAGTCGCTTGCCGAGATGGAGTACCTTGTCAGGGTGGATGAGATCCGGCGTGTCCATCGGCTTGTCACCGATATGTACTACGAGATTTTTGCACGGACGATGCCTCCTGACCTGGAATTCCGGAGGCGGACATCCCGCCCGTATCCTGATGTTATCAACAGTTCACTCGCCGTTGGATATGGAATGCTCTTTGGGAATGCCTGCGTTTCTGCCGTTGGTGCCGGCCTTGACCCGGAGATTGGGTTCCTCAACAAAGGTAGCGGCGGTCTCATCTACGATATCATCGAACCTTTCAAGACGGCGATGATCGATCGTCCTCTCCTTCACTTTATTCGCCAGGGAATAAACCCCTCCGATTATGAATGCAGCCCGGGGCGCTGCATTCTTTCTGATGATCTCCTGTCCCGGGTCACCCGGCTATTCCATGCGTCTATCCGGCAGGAGGTCCTTGATGAGCAGGTGCTGGTGATGAGGGATGCCCTGCTGAAAGGGGCCGATTTTTATGTCGTCAAGATTTGAAAATCGATTTTTTGCATCGCTCCTCTTGCGCTGATTATTCGCTCCTCTTGACAAGGAATTCCTGGAAGAGAATGAGGTTGTGATCATGGATCTCGATGTCCCTGATGACTGCCCTCGGGCAGCTGTAGATCATTGAGACAAATTTTTCGAGGAGTATCGGGTCGCCTGTCGCAAGAGTGATTACCGTACCGTCAGGTTGGTTCATCACCTCTCCTTTGATGTTCAGCTTTCCTGCAAGCGTCCTTATGCAGTTCCTCATGCCGACCCGCTGGACCTTGCCGGATATCCGTATCTCGATGGTCTGTATCCTCTGGGAGGGAGGTGTTGCTTCTTCCCGTGACGGGAAGTCTCCCTGCCCTTGTTCGTGTTCCTCCACACCACCTCTCCCGGTGAACTGTTACCCGAATGGAGTATTAGTCTTTCCCTCTTCGATCTCGTTAGTGTATAGCAACATGAGGTTTATATTTGGAGAGGGACGCACTCGCAACATCAAATACACTCGCTTAAATTCACAGTCAGAATGAAAAAAAGGGTGAAATTATCACGTATTTTGATGAGAAGATTATTGCACCAAGCTCTGCATGATCTCCCCAAAGAAAGCATCTGCGATCTCTTTTCTTGGGGATTCCACGATCACCCTCACCAGGGGCTCTGTCCCTGATGGGCGGACCAGTGCCCAGGAGTCTGCCCGGTTGATCCGGATGCCATCTGTCCGGTCTATGGATTCAGCTGAGAACATCGCATTGACCCTGGCGATCATGGCAGAAGGGTTTGTTCCCGTGATCTTGTCCTTGATCAAGAAGAATTCCGGCAACGCTGCCACCAGTTTTGAGACAGGCGTGCATTCCCGGGCAAGGATGGATACCATCATTGCAGCGGTCATCCCCCCATCGCGGCAGAACTGGTGGTCCGGGTAGATAATCCCGCCATTCCCCTCACCGCCGAGGGCAACGGATCTTCCCTCTTTCTCAAGTGCACGCATAGCACGTGCTACATAGATACTCCCCACGGGGGTATATCTGACATCGCAACCATTGGCATGGGCGATCGTCTCGACAACCCGGGAGGTGGAGACGGGCATCACGACGGTCCCTTTCCGCTCTTTGCAGACCTGGTTGGCAATGAGGGCAAACTCCTGGTTTTCTTCGATGAATTGTCCACGTTCATCCAGGAAAACCGCACGGTCGGCATCCCCATCGTGTGCGATGCCGAATGCAGCTCCCGTGGACCGGACGAGGTCACCGAGCGCAAGAAGCCCCTCTGGTGAAGGTTCAGGGAGCCTGCCAGGGAAATTGCCGTCCATCTGGCTATTTATGGTAAATACCCTGCACCCGAGCCGGGTGAGGATCTGGGGAGTTGTTTCACAGGCCGCCCCGCAACCCGGGTCGATTGCAACCGTGATCCCTTCCCCGATCCCTTGGGGGAATGACCGCACGATTGCATCGGTATACTCGTGAACGAGGTGAGTGGCCTTGCATTCCCGACCGGTTACATTCCAGGCAACAAGGGGAACCTCCTCGTCAAGGACTCTCGCCTCGAGCTGGATCGTCTCCTCATCTCCCATCTCGGTACCATCAGGCTCGATCACCTTCACCCCGTTATATTCCGGGGGGTTGTGGGAGGCGGTGATCATTGCCCCTGCAGCAAAGTGTTCCTGCACGAGATATTGCAATGCTGGCGTGGGGAGAATCCCGCAATCGGTAACATCGCATCCTGTTGCGAGGAGTCCGGCCTTTACAGCGTTTGCGAGCGCAGGTCCGGAGGTCCTTGTATCCCGCCCGATCGCAATGTTTCCCATCCGCATTGATCCGAGTGCAAGACCAATGGAGAGGGCAAGCATAGGGGTCATGCCAGATCCAATAACCCCTCTTACCCCGTTCGTGCCAAACAATCTCTTTCCGGTCATAGGATCATCCCCTGCTGCCTGTTGATGAGCAAGAGGATTGTTTCGGTTGCTACTGATGTTGCCTCGATCGCCCCCAAAGGATTCGATGAGCAGAGAGCTATTACGAGTTTCTGTGGTTGGGTGTTCGTGTTACCGGAGCATTCGATCCTTACAGATATATCCCCACGCCCCCGTATCTTTTCGTCCAGTTTTCCTTTGAGTTCGTTGATCTGTTCATTAAGAATGTTCCCTAGGATTGCCATAGAAAAGACCAGGGTTGTCATCCCGGGAGCGCACCCTTTCTGTATCTCCTTTGAAAGTCCCTCGGGAGTGAAGAGGTCATCGAACTTACCGAGATGTCCCAGGACATCTTCAACCGAAGGATCCTGCAGTATTACGTTCCTTGCTCCCGGGACGTTTCCGATTACCACTTTCGGATATGGTTTTTCCTTGAAACCCTCTACGACAGCATATTGTGCACCTGAATCGCAGAGCATTTCGAGGATTGATTCGAGCTGATTCTCCTGGAGGATCATCACTGACTTATGGGCATCAATCCCCACTGAAGCCTTGGCACCCGCCTCGGAAAAGAGGGTGGTGTCCTTCCCTTCTGCAAGGGAGTAGCCATGATGGCCGATGTGTTTCACGACCGCGACCGGACCGAGCCTCTCTAGTTCGGGGAGCAATGTACTGATAAATGTGGTCTTTCCAGAATTTGAAAAACCAGCGATATGGATCACCTTCATTGGTCACCCCCCCCTTTTTCCTCTTCTCCTTCGGCACGTGTGCGGATAAGGGCGGCGGCCGCTTCCCCGACACTCCTCATGATGCTGGATATCCGGTCCTCTATGTCGATCTCCTCGTCAATATCAAGCGAGGATCGCTCCACCTCAAGGAGGAAACGCGCTACTTCGCTTGCCTCAAAGAGGAGGTCATCGAGCTCTTCAGAGGTAAAAAAACCGCACATGGCACCATAAAAGAAGGTAGCCCCCGATTTTGTCACCTTCTTTTTGAATGAGTTACGCGCCTGGTTGACGGCCTGGGGGGTATACCCTTCCTGCATGAACGGGACGAGCTCGGGGAGATGCTGGCCTATGAAGGTCATCTCTGCCCCGTTTCTTGTCCTGAAATCGGTACAGAGGCGGGCGATAGCCCATTCGCGTGCGGTGATATAGGTCCGCTTCCGAAGGAACTGGTTCACCTTCAGGTAGGTGGCCCCGTCCACCTTCTTGAATTTCCTGTACTTATTGATATCTTCCTGCCCGAACTGCTGCACCATCTGATCATAGAGTTGGTGCTGGGGATTTATTAGAGATTGCGGGATTGCTGTGCCAGACAGGCTCTTTAGTGTATAGCATCATACGGTATATTTGGTGCGGCATGGGAGCCTGCTCGTACGAGGAAGATAACCACTATTCGCTCGTATTTTCTTAAAATAATTGCAATTATTGTTTATTTAACGATGAATTGATACCGCTGCAGGATGGAGAAATCAGTGCAGAAATTTCCTGTAATGTTCCTTCATAAGAACCGGATATCCGAATCATCAGGTGCATTCCAAGGGTATCAGCGTTTCTCATCCTGTGGCATTGATGCCTGAATCGGAAAAGAGCATCAGCATTGCTCCTTGGATCACCGTGGTCTCCACTCACTGGAGTACATGGGGTCTCGAGTGATCCAGGTAACCAGGAAATCGCTTATACCTGCTTCTTTGGGAATTTTTTCTGATGATGATAGTAAAAAAGGTACCTGTTGTGCGTGACTCTTTACGACGAATCGGTAATGCTGCCCGGCATTTTGATCTCTTGCAGGCTTCGCTCTGGCCTTTCTCTCAAAGGGGGTATCAATCTGTTTCTCCCCTGTCTTTGTCGAATACGTTGCGGCAGGTCTTGGCAGTCCGATCGCTTTTCCCGTGGAGGAATATCCGCTCTGGAGAAATGATTGAAACTAGGGAAATCCTGATGTTCAGCCAAAAAAGGAGGTGCAGTGACTCCCAGAATCTCTAAAAAGAAATCTTAGGACTCGATCAGGTACAGCATTTTCCCTTGCTCCCTGCAGCCTTGCGTCGGAGCCAGCCCCACTCCTGCCTGTTCCCTATATACAAAGATCCTGAGACGACCTGATGATCGAGGAGACCAGATCATGATAACAGCCTTGGTTTCTCAAAATTTTCGCAATCGTGTACCAGCTCATTAATATTCGGGGAGAACAGGGATCCCTTCAAATACCTTCAATATACCTTCTCTCTTGACGAACACGACTCTCCAGGTTCCAGAGGGTGAAGCCATGTCCCCCTCAAATTCTACCCTGAAACAAAATATATTGCTTTCCAACAATGCCATCGCTTCACAAAATCCAGGGATTGTGCCGTGGATAAGGGATATGATCTTGAAGTGTTCCCCGTCATTCAAGATAACCAGTGCCGTAAAGCGACAGTCCGGAGCTAGGATCCCGGTATTAGTTACGAAGAGATGGACTCTTTTCTCTCTACAGTTCTTTGGTTTTTGGGATTCACGGGGTAGTCAACTCTTTGTTTTGGCGCACGGGAAAAAGAATGGGTCCCACATCCCCCAGCAGATCCCGGCAATAATTTGCTCTCCCCTGGCGATTTTTGCCTTTCTGGAATGGAAGGTTGCGAAGGGCATGGCTCCCTGACTGCCGGTTAGAAACCCCCGTCGGTCGATGAGGGCATATATCCAGAGACGATTGCTGTACGATTCACCTCCTCAGGGTCATCCATCTGTTCATCCATCGGTCTCTTCACACGGGAAACTCTGGCCTCCATCCCCATACAGTCCCAATATGAATGGTTTCTCTCCATGAATGACATTGGTTGCCGTATTGAACCGATGTCATTCCTGTGTGAAAAAATGCTGGTGAAAACCTTGTCGTGCACCCCGAACTGAATGGCATTATTTCGTGTCGTCCGGATCTCGTGTCCGGAAATTAGCAACAGGGGGTAATATTTGGATGGCTCTGCAATAACCTTCGTTTCATGTTTCCTGATTTCATGCGCCATGAAAACAGCCCTTTTTTTCACTGTACCCCTTCTGACTACCGCAGGAGCTTGAGATCTGCCAATAAAACGATTCTATGGGGTTCTTTTATTATATCGACGAGATGCTGCTGCTCCAGGAAAAAAGAGACGCAAGTGTTCACAATCCTGGATCTCCTGGGGTTCGGGATCAGGCACGCGGGGTTGGCCGCCCTCCTCACGATTGGTCAAGAAGCTAACCTGTATGGGTCTTTTTTCGATCTGATACCCTGTTCCCTGCAATGTACCTGGAATGTGGCCTTCTTTGCGTCAAATGTGTATTCTGCGCAAAACTTTAATTATCAGTTATTGCAAAGATTAGAGCATGGATGGGGGTTATTTTTCGGAATGGCTGGTGAACTACCGTCACTACCTCCGTATGCGCAATTACTCCCCACGGACCATAAAGAGCTACGAGCAGGTGGTCCGCCATTTCGCCTACTACATCTGGCTGAGGCGAAACTCCGATCCCCAGAATCTGCTGATCTACTGGGAGGAATTCTCAAAAGCCCGGCTCGATACCAACGTCGATGTGCGGCCTGTTTTCATCACTGATTATTTCTCGTTTATCAACTCCCGAAAGACATACAAGCCAACCACCACCCATCGGATCATCTCATCCCTGAGTTCATTTTACCGGTTCCTCTACTCCCAGGGGGTGATTACGGCCAATCCGATGATCGCGATCGAGCGGCCCAAGATCAAGGACCAGGAGCTCCGGTACCTGAAGCACAGCCAGGTCATCCGCCTGATCGCATCCATTACCGATGACCGCGACCGGCTGATCGTCCGGACGATCTACGCTACCGGGGTGAGGGTCTCGGAGCTCTGCGGGATCAATATCGAGGATATTGATTTCGAGGACGAGATGATCAAGGTCCGGGGGAAGGGGGGCAAGATCCGTATCGTGTTCGTTGATCACGAGACCCTTGAGGATATCTCCCGGTTCATCGGCAACCGGATCGAAGGGCCTCTCTTCCTTGGACAACAAGGCCATCATATCTCTCCCCGTTCCATTCAGCATATTTTCAAATTATACGCCCCTCAGGGGATCACCCCCCACAAGATCAGGCACAGCTATGCAAGTGAGCTCTACCGGCGGTCAAAGAATCTCAGGGTCGTCCAGGAGAACCTCGGCCATACCTCCATCAAGACCACCGA
>CAZRAQ010000026.1:0-23679 GCA_964598015.1 uncultured Methanoregula sp.
TATCAACTACATACCTCCTTCTTGGTGATTTGCTCAATGGGAAATTACCTTCATCTCATGGATTTTGGAACGGTAAAAATGGAAGTTTTCAGAGGGAATTTTATCGCAGGGTTAGTGAAAAAATAGTACTATACCCTTTTTCAAGCCGCGCCAATGTGTTGTGTGGGGAAATAAACCGGGCATTTTCTCCGGGACACCAGATCAGTCACGAAAACAGCTGCAGGGGAGTCCTGTGGAGGCGGGGGCGTATATCCGCCGGTGAGGGTATGGGGGCGTTCAACCGATACACCCTGTATCCGGTTCATCACTCTCACTCACGCACATCAGGGAACGAAGTGCCTTTTTGAAAGAGCACTATCCGGTTGGTATTGGTACCCGAATCATTATTGCCAACCCCCCAGATGTGGGAGGTCTTTGTGAACCGCTGCAGGTTAATCAGGATTCCCACTGGGATGAACCCGGCTGCCATTCCCACGGGAAGCACCTGCTCGTCCAGCCGGATGCGTCCCCTCCGGACCTCTCCGACTTCAAATGCAACATGCCCTCCGGGAACCGTGACTCTGAAGAGCTCGCGGAAAGTCGACTCCATGACCCTGCACCAGCTCTCAAGAGACCGGGTGACGGTGAGGTCGCGTTCGATTGCGTCTCCGTCTATTCCGTTGAACCAGCACCGGAGCCAGTTGTCCTTTGCATACTGGACCGTATCGAGAAAAGGGGGTGAAGTGACGGTAAGGCGGATCGATGCATCCGGTATTTTCGGGGTATTTCGCGAATCCCCGGTAAGAAAGAGGCCATCTGTCCCTGCTTTGTTCAGGTTCCGGTAGTCTTCAGGCGAGAGGCCCCTCACCAGGGACCGGGTCTTTCTCAGGATGAGGTCCCGGACATTGCGGTATTCCGGCACCTGTTTTCGTTGCGCATTTATCAGTACCTGGCGATCCGGAGAGACAGCCTGGTTTGGGGGGAGCGTGTAGACCGAAAAGAAACCGGGGGAATGCCCGGTCAGCCTGCTCGTCGCGACCATGCGGATCCAAAAATCCACCGGGTCTGTTTCGCACGCCTCCTCGCGGTCAAGGAGATAGTTCCTGAGCGTCACGATTTCGCTCTCGGTTTTTGGGTCGTAAAACATCGAGAGGTCGATTTCAGCGGTCGCACTCTTATCAGAGCCGATCTTTGCAAGACGTGCCGCCACCTCCTGTTCCCCGGGAATGAAGAACCTGGGTTGTGTGAGGATCTTTGAAAGGGGGTTTGCGTCATTTGCGGCAACCCTCCTCCTGAGAAGGCCCGCCTCCAGTACAGTTGTTCCCCTGCCTGAAAACGGATCATAGACCCGGTCGCCTTCCTGTGTCAGGCCGTTGATAAAGAACCGGGGGAGCTGGGGCTTGAAGCATGCCCTGTACGAGATCTCATGAAGGGAGGAAGCCTGTCTCTGGTTTGACGTCCAGAACTCACCAGTACAGCGCCGGGTTCTGATTCCTGAAACATCTATCGTCTCGATAAGTTGGACAGGTCCCGACCCCCGCAGCACATCCGCAAAAAAAGTCTCTTCAGGATAGTTACCGGTATCCATGGCCGCTTCTTTCCAGAGTACTACATCAGCAGGGATTGTTATCAATCATAACCCTCCGATCCGGATCGGTTGCCTTAAGAAAGACCGTAGACAATCCTCTTTTCAGATGCGGGAGTTTTTCCGGAAGCTGGTTCATATCATCTTTGGCCTCGGCATTGCTGCTCTCGTCCAGTTCACCCCGAAAACGATTGCGCTTCCTCTGCTCATGACCGGAACATTTGCCGGTTTCATCCTGACTGATGCTCTTGTCAGAGGATACCGGATCCCGCTGATATCGGATCTCATCAACACGCTGGAGCGTGAGAATGTCCGGCCGGGGAAAGGCGCCCTCTATTTTGCCCTGAGTTCGCTCTTCTGCCTCGTGATCTTCCCAAAAGAGGTGGTGGTCCCTGCCATCGTGGCGCTCTCTCTTCTCGACGGAGTGGCAACAATCGTCGGCATCTATCATGGAAAGCATCCGATCGTCAGGGGGAAGACCGCAGAAGGGACCGGTGCAGGGATGCTCCTGACGTTCTTTGCCCTGCTTCCGCTGCTCCCCCCGCTGGAGGCCGCTGTCTCTTCGCTCGTCGCGGGACTGGTGGAGCTCTTCTCTCCTGTCGATGACAATCTCACCATCCCTGTCTTTGTCTGCATAACGCTGACCCTGATGGCATGGTTGTAAAAATGGCCTCCCCGCAGTTGTGGGTGGGAAGACCAGAATCGAGGTTTTTCTCCGGGATACGAATGCAGTCGCCGATCGCCACCGGGGCTTCCTTTCACGGCGTTATAAATCGCAGGTAGGGGTATGGTGGCGAGGGTGTCTACGAAAAAAGGTATCCTGTTCATCACTTTCACCCATGCCAGAGAGCGAAGAGGAGGAACAGGAAAAAAATCAGCAAGAGGGTGTCTGTGCACCTTTCCGGTCTTTCTCCCGGTACCCTTCGAGCAGGACGGTGGTGATGTTCTTCACCGGCCGATCGGTGTGCTCCTGGATATGGAACTCGCAGAACGGGCAGGAGCTGATCACGATGTCTGCGCCGGCCTTCTCGATCTCTTTCCGCCGGTTCTCGGCCAGGGCTGCAGCCTCATCAGGCACTCCGGACCGGACGCCGCCCCCTGACCCGCAGCATATGGCTGGCATCTCCACGAGGTCAACGACCTGCGTGATCAGTTCCCTCGGCTGGTTTTTGATACCCTGCCCTCTCAGCAGGTGGCAGGGGTCATGGTACACTGCTTTCAGGGGAAGCCGTGCGGGAGGGTCGATGCCGTACCTGGTGAGCACCTCGTTGATGTCCATCACCCGGAACGGTGTCTCGTAATCGTTCTTCAGCGTGGATCCGCATCCTGCGCACATGGTCATGACGGTATCGATATTCCGGAATACGAATGCATTGATGTTCCGGCTCTTCAACGTGTCAAGAAAGTCGATCTGTCCGGTCCGGATCAGGGGCGACCCGCAGCATACCTGTTCTTTCGGGATTATCACCCGTATCCCGTTTCGCCGGAGGACCTCCATCGCATCAAGGGCTGTCCGGGGGAGCCTCAGGTTGTACATGCATCCCACGAAGAAGCCGACCGTGCCCTTCACTTCGCCATAGGGCTCAACCACTTCAGGCATCTGCTCAAGGAAGCTCGTACAGGTCCGGTCAACACTCCTTCCGGTCTCCCTGACAAGTTTCTCTACCGCTTGATGACGGGGAAGGGTGAGGCCTTTCTGATTGGCGAGCGCACGCAGCTTCTCGATGGCCTTTCCCGGGATCTGGATGTCTTTGGGGCAGACTTTCCAGCAGACCTGGCAGGAAGTACAGGTGAACAGACCTTCGCTGACCGATTCGCTGACCCGGTCGCAGCTGTCTCTTGGGTCAAGGGAGAGGCGCATGTTCTCCCGCATCGCTGCAGGCCCGGCAAACTCCACGACTTTCAGTGCCGGACAGCCTGATACACAGGAGAGGCACTCGATGCAGCTCCGGAGCGGCTTGATTGCTTCCACTTCATCTGCGGTGGGCATCCGGAACTCTGCTCCCGGGACCAGGGACGAGATGCGGTCGAGGTAGGGTTCCATATCCACCACGAGGTCTTTTTTTACGGGCAGTTCGAGCGGCTCGATCGTCATCTCATCGCGGGCTTCCTCCATGCAGGCCAGGACCGGCTGGCCGTTCACCCGCACGGCACAGCTGCCGCACTGGCCCGACCCGCAGCAGTACCGGTAGGAGAGCGATGGATCGTGTTCGTCGTGAATGGCGTGCAGCACGTGAAGAACCCGTGCACCTTCACTCACCTGCACCAGGTAGTGCTGGATATGAGGGGATGTATCAGAAGACGGGTCGTACCGCATGACCTTCACGGAGAGTTCTCTCATGGCAGAGCCCCCTGCTCAATCCCCTCTTTGGAGAGCGAGATGGACGTGTGTGCATACGGGGAATGCTCTGCATCCCAGCTCTGGGCAATGTCTTTCCGGACATGGGCACCCCGCGATTCCTTCCGGAGCAGTGCTGCCCTGACCACGAGGGATGACGTGACCAGCATATTCTGCAGGATGCAGCACTCGGCAAGGTTCGCCGGGGATGCGGCCTTCGGATGGAGCGTCTGCAGGTGGTTCAGTATCCCAAATGTCTTTTTGAGGAGAGGACCCGTCCGGAATATCCCTGCACCCTCCCACATCGCAGCCTGGAGGGAACGGGCGATGGCAGAAGGGGGGAGATCGCCACGGAGGAATGTATCCAGGCGCTTCTCCTGACTCTCAACCTGTATCCGGTCCACCGCCTTCTTCCGCTCCTTTGCCCTCCCGGCTGCCTCCCCTGCACGTTTTCCGAAGACCTGGGTGTCTGCAAGGGCATTTCCCCCGAGCCGGTTTGCACCGTGGACTCCGCCAGCCACCTCGCCACAGGCAAAGAGGCCGGGGAGCGTCGTCGCTGTATCGGTCGTGATCCGGAGCCCCCCCATGATATGATGGGCGGTCGGGGCAACTTCCATCGGGACGTCACGGATATCCACCCCGAACTTGAGGAACTGCTCCAGCATGACCGGGAGCCTGCTCTCTATCTGGGACCGGGGCAGGTGGGTGACATCAAGATACACTCCCCCGTTCTCTGTGCCTTTTCCCAGAAGAATCTCCGTAGCGATCGCCCGCGAGACCACATCCCGCGTGGAGAGTTCCATGCGATCGGGATCATACCACTTCATGAAGCGCTCGCCCTCCACGTTCTTGAGAACACCCCCTTCCCCGCGGACTGCCTCGGTCACGAGTCTTCCCCGGGCATCGTACGGGTAGACCGCACCGGTCGGGTGGAACTGGATCTGCTCCATGTCGATCAGCTCCGCACCTGCACGGTATCCGAGTGCATACCCGTCACCTGTCCCGCTGGAGGAGTTGGTGGAGATGTCATAGATCCTGGTGCCCCCACCGGTGGCGAGCACCACGGCATCGGCAAGCATGACACGCAGGTCTCCCCGCTGGTCCAGCCCGATCGCTCCCGTTACCCTCTGCCCCTCGCTGTGCAGTGAAATGACGTTAACCTCGCTCTCAACCCTGACATCGGTGGAATGGAGCCGGTCGATGAGCGTCGACATCATCTCATGACCGGTACGGTCCCCTGCATAGCAGGTTCTTGGGAAACGCTGGCCGCCAAACGGCCTCTGGGCGACCTCGCAGCAGTCAGTCACATCGAAGACTGCTCCCCACTCCAGGAGATCCTGCATCCGGAGGGGTGCCTCCCTGACAAGAATCTCCACAAGGTCGCGGTCATTGAGATATGCACCCCCTTTGAGGGTATCCTCGAAGTGTATCTCGCAGGAATCCGATTCCCTGAGTACAGCATTATACCCCCCCTCGGCCATGGTGGTGCAGCCCCCTTTCCCGGTGAGGGTCTTTGAAACGAGCAGCGTCTCGCCATACTTTGCAGCTTCTATCGCCGCACGAACGCCTGCCCCTCCGCTTCCGATCACGAGCACATGCGCCGTATCCACTGCATCAGAACGCATCTTATAATTACGTGAGTCATATAGTATCATAAATAGATGCGAAGGACTGTGTGAGCCCGGATGAGATTTTTAATGAAATTTGGCGGCACTTCAGTGGCTGATGCCGCGACTGTCAGCATGGTGGTCGGGATCGTTTCGGGATATCGCAGGGAAGGGCATGAGGTAGCGGTCGTGGTGTCTGCACAGCGGGGAGTAACCGACCAGCTGATCGCAATTGCTGGCGAGGTTGCCGGGAACCGCACCGTTCCTCACATCGAGCCTATTATTGGTTCCCTCCGTCTCCGCCATACCTCTGTTCTGTCGGAAGTGGCACCCGATTTTGCCGCTGAAGCCGGTGGCGAGATCGAAGCGAGGCTGTGCGAGCTGGAAAACATGCTGCACGCTGTGCACAACCTGCGGGAGCTGACTCCCCGTTCGCTTGATTACCTGATCACCTATGGGGAACGCTTAAACTCGCTCGTGGTATCGGCAGCGTTCCGGCAGCATGGCATACCCTCACGGGTTATGGATGGGTGCGAGGCGGGGATACTCACGACGACCCAGCACGGTGAGGCGATGGCGCTCCCGGAAAGTGAAGGAAGGATCCGGAGCAGGGTAGCCCCCCTGCTTACGGGGACCGTCCCGGTGATCATGGGGTTCATGGGATGTACCGAAAAGGGACTGATCACCACACTCGGCAGGAGCGGCTCGGACTACTCGGCTGCGATTATCGGGGCTGGTATCGATGCCGGCGAGATCTGGATCTGGACCGATGTGGACGGGATCATGACCTCCGATCCCCGCCTTATCTCTGATGCCCGGGTGATCCCCTCTCTCTCGTATCTTGAGGTGATGGAGCTCTCGTTCTTTGGAGCGAAGGTGATGCACCCTCGTTCCATCGAACCGGCCATGAAGAAGAACATCGTCGTCCGGGTCAAGAACACCTTCAATCCCACCCACCCGGGCACTACCATCGTTCGCGGGGAGAAGCATGACAGCCGCGTGGTGAAAGCGCTCACGTACATCGACAAGGTCGCCCTGATCAACATCTGCGGGGCACAGATGATCGGGAGACCCGGTGTGGCGAAGGCTATCTTCACTGCGCTGGCGGAAAAAGAGGTGAATGTGATGATGATCTCGCAGGGATCGAGCGAAGCGAACATCTCTCTTGTTGTGGATGAGAACCAGGTTGCGATCGCGGCAGACGCGCTTGCATCCCTCGTAAAGGAGGGTCTTGTGCGGGAGGTCACCTCCAACCGCGATGTCTGTGCGGTAGCCGTGATCGGGTCGGGTATGGCCGGGGCAAAGGGGACCGGGGGGCGGATCTTCACCGCCCTCGGGAAAGGGGAGGTGAACGTGATGATGATCTCGCAGGGCTCCTCAGAGGTAAACATTTCGTTTGTGGTGCGACAGGCAGACGGTCCGAAAGCGGTCCGCATCCTGCACGATGAATTCAGGCTTTCCGAGGAGGATTATGCCTGAGTCGTTCTCTTATCGGGAAGCAGGGGTGGACATCGACCGGGAGGCAGAGGGGATCAGGGCGCTCATCGCAGCCCTCACCTACCGGAGGAAAGGATCCTTCGGAATGACGGGCGGTGTCGGCCACTTTGCCGGTCTCATCGATTTTGGTGATCTCGTCCTTGCCCTTACCGTCGACGGGGTAGGGACAAAGATGCTTGTTGCCGACAGGGAGCGGGACTGGAGTACGGTCGGTATCGACTGCATCGCCATGAACGTGAACGACCTCTATGTCATGAACATGGAGCCGGTCGCATTCGTGGACTATGTTGCCACGGATTCGATATCCGTCGAGAAGATGGCCCAGGTCGGCAAAGGCCTGAACGAGGGTGCCAGGCTCGCAAATATAGATATTGTCGGGGGTGAGACCGCCACCCTGAAAAACCTCGTCGAGGGTCTTGATCTTGCGGGGACCTGTCTTGGCATCCAGAGGAAGGGGCAGGTGATAACAGGGGAACGGATTGTCCCCGGCGACCTCATCATTGGAGTCCCGTCAACAGGAATCCACAGCAATGGGATGACGCTTGCCCGCAGGGTTGTGGATGCGCACGATGCCTGGGAAGAGCGGCTTTCAAATGGAAGGACCATCGGCCGGGAGCTCCTTGTCCCGACCCGGATCTATGCAGAGGTGCTGCCGGTCTGCAGGAGTGCCGCAGTCTCGGGCATGTGCCATATCACGGGCGGGGGGCTGCTCAATTTCCCGAGGATCAGCCGTTATGGCTTCTCGCTTGACCATCCGCTGCAACCTCCGGAGATATTCCGCTGGATCGCAGAGGCGGGATCGATTGGCGACCGGGAGATGTACAGGACCTTCAACATGGGGATGGGGTTTGCCATTATTGCCCCATCTGCAAGCCTTCCTGCGGTCACTGCGCTCCTGCCTGACGCAAAGCCCGTAGGGGTTATCATAGAAGAGCCGGGAGTAACGCTGCGTGGAGAGAAGTTCGCGTAAATTTTTTATTCAGGTTAGACCGTCAAGGTCATCATCGATGGACTCGATCCTGCAGATCCTTGCCCGGTCAGAGATGATCGCGCTGTTACCTGACAGATCCTCGATCACGAGGGTGACTGGCAGGGCTCCTGCCTTCACCTGCTCGAGCGATTGCTGAAGGGAGCGGATGCGCTCACGCTCATCATTATCCTCCGCCCATGAGAGGAGACTATCGAGCACGGTCCCGATACGGTTCAGCACCCCCTCCACGTTTGAAATGAAACCTTCGCACGCAGGTCCGGGATCGATGCGTATCCCCAGCTCCGGAATCGTGATGGTGCCGTTCGTGCTCCGTACCACGCGGATATTCATATCTTCAGGATCTCCAATACTCAGTTCCCAGCGTGAAGGCTCTGAATTCCTGAGCAGCTGGGTATCAGCCAGGCGATAGCCGCAGGAAGGGCAGAGTGCGGAGATGATCAGGATCTCGGAAAAATAGGGTATCTCATCGGTCTGGTACAGATAGTGTATATCGGTTTGGCAGACAGGGCACGGACCGGGGACTACCGTCCGCACCTATTCGACCCCGCCAATCTTGTCCCGGGAGATCTTGACTGAGTTTGGCGTGATGACCACATACCGCTGGTCGCCAAGCCCGATGATATCTCCGTTTACATCCTTGGCAACCTCTTTCAAGTCCTTCAGGACCCGCTCGTACATGACCTTGTCCATTTTGAGCCGCGAGATGTCCGCAATTACGACATTCCCATTATAAATCTCATCCTTGATCCTTGGGCTGTCCTTGATATCCCCCACTGCGGCGATCTTCACAAACATTGCAGGAGCTGACGCCTCGGCCTCCTCAAAGGCCTCGAGGTCCAGGTCCATGTAATCGTCCTCAGTGGAGGGAGTCGACTTGCCCAGAAGCGAATCGAGAAACTTTACCATAGCAAAAATTGTCTTTTAGTTTTTATTTAATAGTATCTATTTAAAAAAACTCAATTTTTCCCATTGTGACACAAATGTTCCCGGCCCGGTCTCATGCTTGAGCCCGGAGACACGGGAACGGTCCCTTTCCTCAAAATTCGACGTTCCAGAGTTCATCGCCGATAAAATGGATTGTTTTTACCATCTTGCCGGATACCTTCTCCCGCATTTCACCTGCATCAAAGAGAGCGACTCCCACTGCAAGCGGCTTTCCATGCCGCTCTTCTGCCACCTGGACCGGCCGGCCGGCCCTGACATCGTCGGAAACCGATACGATCCCGGGCCGCATGATATCCGCGCCGTTGACGACGAATGCGACCGCACCCGAATCGACAACGATCCTCCGCTCCGGGAAAGGATGTTCGAGCAGACCCTTCAGGGTGGGAAAGACCCACTCCCCGGACTCCATGATCTGGGGTTTTTTATCGATGAGGTACAGTGCAAACCCTGCATTTGTCTCGAGCAGCTCCACGCGGTCGTGCATGAACAGTCCTGCGGACTCCCCTATCTCCGCATGAAGCCCGGAAAAGAGGGCTGATGCCTGTGACTTCCTGATGCTGTGCCGTTTCTTTCCGGTGATCTTTGCCATCGCGTCCCTATGGTACCTCTCACTTCTGTCATGAAAAAGCATTTCAGCGAGCGTTGCGTAATACTGGTGTGAGAAGACAGGTACTCCTGCTTGAGGGAGGCTTCGTGGCGCTCACCAAGTATTAAGTATCTTTCTTGCGAACATAGATTACTCCAAAGTGATGGAACACTGGGAATTTGTATGACAAAGCGGCCGTTGGATATTTTGGATCAGGTGCTGAACCGGCAGCCAGTAATCGTCTCCCTCAAGGGTGGCAGGGAACTTCGGGGCGTATTGCAGGGGTATGACGTCCATATGAACCTTGTGTTGGATAAGGCTGAAGAGGTCGAGGGCGATCAGGTCCGGAGCGTCGGAACCCTCATCGTTCGCGGCGACAATGTGATCTATATCTCTCCATCTATGGAATAATGCGGAAGGTGAAACATGTCGAAGGGCACTCCGTCAATGGGAAAGCGGTCAGGCAGGGTCCATATTGCCTGCAGAAGGTGCGGGAGCATATCCTACCACCTGCGGCATAAGATCTGCTCTGCCTGCGGGTTTGGAAGAAGCACGCGGATGAGAAAGTACAACTGGATTCACAAGAGACCAAAGATCCCTACCCATTAGAGAGCGAACATGTGCGGAATCGTTGGCATCAGGGATGCTGGCGGTGTGTCGTTCTCGATCTATTATGCCTTGTTTGCTCTCCAGCACCGCGGGCAGGAGAGCGCGGGGATCTCTACATTTGACGGGACGAGGCTCCACAAACACAGGGGGCAGGGTCTCGTCGCCGAGGTTTTCAATACTGCAATGCTCGAAAGCCTTGAAGGCGACGTCGGGCTCGGGCATGTCCGGTATCCCACGACTGGAGCAAACAGGCCGGAAAACGCCCAGCCCTTCAATTTTCTCTTCCGTGATCAGAACATCTCCATTGCCCACAACGGCAACCTGGTGAACGCCCGCGAGCTTCGGGATGAATATGAGGCCCGGGGGCAGATCTTCTGCACTACCACTGATACTGAGCTAATCGCAAAGGTGATCACCGACGAGATGAGCACCTCAGGGTGCATCGAAGACGCGGTCCACCGGTGCATGAGGGACCTGCGGGGCTCCTATTCGGTTGCCATGATGTACGACGGGGTCCTGTACGGGTTCAGGGACCCCCTCGGGATCAAGCCCATGTGTATCGGGAAGACCGATGGGGGCTATATTCTCGCCTCTGAAAGTGTGGCCGTCGATGCACTCGGCGGCACGCTCCTGCGCGATGTACGGCCCGGCGAGCTGGTCTGCATCGATGAAGAGGGGATGCACAGCATGCAGATAGCGGTCTCCGACTGCCGTGCCCACTGCATATTCGAATTTATCTATTTTGCCCGGGCTGATGCCGTGCTTGATGGCGCCCTGGTGTATGACGTTCGGAGAACGATAGGGGAGAAACTCCATGAGGAAGCACCCGTCGCTGCAGATTCTGTCTGCCCGGTACCGGATTCCGGAACGGCTTATGCCATCGGGTATTCCCGGGCATCTGCCCTCCCGTTTGTCGAGAGCCTGATGAAGAACCGGTACATGGGAAGGACATTTATCATGCCCTCACAGATAGAGCGGGAGAAGGCGGTAAGGATGAAACTCAACCCGATCCGCGAACACCTGAGGGGAAGATCGGTGGTGCTCGTGGATGACAGCATCGTCCGCGGGACCACTTCCCGGAGGATCATCGGCATCATCCGCGGTGCCGGTGCAAAAGAGATACATGTCAGGATCGGATCGCCGGCGATCATGGCACCCTGCTACCTCGGTGTGGATATCCCGACCCGGGAGGAGCTGATCGCACCTGAAAGGACCGGGGACGAGGTGAGAGAGAGCATAACGGCAACCACCCTCCATCATATATCGCTCGATGCCCTGGTTGCATCCATAGGAATCGAGAAAAAACACCTCTGCACCGGGTGCCTGACCGGGTGCTATCCAGTTGCTGTCACCGGTGAGAAATCAAAAGTCCCGGCCATAGACTTCCTGGATGGTACCTACCAGACGAAACTCGGGATTTTTTAAAGATACACTGTCCTGGAAATGGGATTTTTTGAGAAGAGAGCATAGCGAGGGATGGATTTGAACCATCGATCTACGGGTTATGAGCCCGTCGGGATATCCTGACTACCCCACCTCGCTTCCGGCAGGAGTATAGATATTGACAACCGGCAGACATATAGTTTACTCCCCGGCACCGCAGGAACCCTGTGGCAGGGATTATGTGGTCTTGCCACCAACAGGATTTTCATGGATGATGAACTGGAGCGGATCAGGGAGAAGAAACGCCGCGAGATGGCGGAGCATCTTCAGGGGACCGGGGAGAAGGGGACCAAAAACCCGGTTGTCCACCCGGTCAACCAGGCCAATTTCCGCCAGATGCTCACCGCTCACCCGTTTCTCGTGATCGATTTCTGGGCGGAATGGTGCGGGCCCTGCAGAATGGTAGGGCCCGTCATCGAGGATCTGTCCCGTGAATATGCGGGATCCGTGACCTTTGCAAAGTGCAATACCGATGAAAATCCCGGGATTGCAGGCGGGTTTGGTATCTCGGCTATTCCCACGATCATCCTGTTCCGCGATGGGAGTGTGGCAGACATCGTGGTGGGCGCCTACCCGAAGGAGGCCCTGAAAGCCCGGATACAGCAAGCCTTCTCCCTCGCCCACTGACCGCTTTTATTGCATCGCCGCCATCCATCCTATTATATCACCCGGCGCAGTATCATTAGGAGATGGAGAAACCCATGCGCCTGATTGTGGGGCTTTCCGGGGCCAGCGGGATCGTGTACGGGATCCGGATGCTTGAGGTCCTGCACGACCTCGATATCGAGACAGACCTCGTGATGACTGGTATGGCAGCAAAGATGGTGGAGATCGAGACCAACTGGACGGTTGCCGGGGTCATGGGTCTTGCCACCAGGTGCCATGACAATAACGATTTCACTTCGGCGATCGCGAGCGGAGGGTACAGGAATGCGGGGATGGTGGTCCTCCCGTGCAGCATGAAGACGATCGCCGGGATAGCCTGCGGGTTTGCCGACAACCTCCTCCTCCGGGCAGCAGACTGCACGCTCAAGGAACGGCGGCCGCTCGTCATTGTGCCGAGGGAGACTCCCCTGAATGCGATCCACCTGAAAAACATGCTCACCCTGGCAGAGGCCGGAGCGACCCTCCTCCCTGCGGCGCCCGGGTTCTACCACAGGCCGAAAACGATAGAAGATCTGGTCGATCATGTGGTGGGCAAAGCCCTGGACATATTCGGGGTGGACCATCACCTCTACGCACGGTGGCGGGAAGAGCGCTGAATTGTTGCCGGTTCTTTTTTTCTCTGCCTCAAAAGTTTTGGGCTCTTTGCTCCCTGGTGCAAGGGAGAGTGCTGAACAGAATACATTGTGTGGCGGGCTGACAACCTCAACACCCCCCCACACCAGACACACGCCGCCGCCTCCAAAGGATGCCCTGCCGATGGTTTGAGCGACTGGGCGGGTATCCCCAAGAGTAAACTCGATTTTCGTCTCCCGTAAAACAGCGGGGAGGAAAAAATATTTTTTATTCCTTCAGGCAGCCTGTGTCCCCGGCTGGCACCCTCCCCGTGAATACTGGAGGATGAGGATGGTAATTGCCGAGAGCGGCAGTGCGATGACGAGCGGATCGATTGCACTCCAGGGATAGCCGAGTATCCCCGTCGTGCCGAGCAGTGCCTTTGAAACCCCGAATACGGCCGCATACCTGGCATTGACGAAGAGAGCCCAGAAAAACCAGACCAGGGCTCCGACGACAAGACTTGCTTTTGCAGCCAGGGGATCCGGTCGTTTGCAGTACACCGCCACCGCGAAAACCGGGAGGAATACGGATGCACAGAGACCCATGAACATCGCGGTCGCAATGGCGATGATGCTCCCCGGCATAAGGAATGCCACGATCACGCTCACCACAATCATGAGGAGAATCCCAATCTTGTTCGAAATGAGCGAGAGTGAACATTCCCTTCCCCTGCCCCAGACATCGCAGATAAGTGCGGTTCCCATGGCATGAAAGAGCGATGAGAGCGTTGACATCGCTGCTGCAAGAAGCGTGACCATGAAGAGCACCACGAACCATTCCGGCATCGCGCTGTTGATGAAGATGGGAATGATTGTGTCGATATTTCCCCCGGTAGCCATCTGGACGGCAAGTTTCCCCTGGGTCTGGTAGAAATATACGTTTGTCAGGGCCCCGACCGTGAAGGCCACCCCGGTCATCATCAGGATAAAGGGGCCACCCACCATGATCGCCCGGTTGAGTGACCGGTTGTCTTTTGCCGTCATGAACCTGACCACCAGCTGCGGTTGCGCCAAAACTCCGATCCCCACCCCAAGAACGAGGGTGGTGATGACCGTGAACCATATGGGAGATCCGAGGTCCGGCATCACGGTCCAACCGTTCATTCCCTGTTCTGCCAGTTTCTGGGGCACCAGGTCAGCCATGTTGGTCAGTGCGGTGTTTGCCGTGGTGACCCCTCCGAGGATGAGATAGGTTGCGGCAAGGAGGATCGTCATTCCGACCAGCATGATCGCTCCCTGGACCGCGTCGGTGTACATGACCGCGATAAGGCCCCCGAAGACAACATAAATGGCGACGATGACGGCAAAGCCTATCAATGAGATGCCATACGAGATCCCGAGCGTCTCCCTGATGAACTGGGCGCCTCCGATGAGTACCGCAGCGGTATACAGGGGCATGCCGATAAGGATGATGACCCCCGTGAAGACCTGCAGGAACTGCGACTGGTAGATCTTGCCCATCAGGTCAGGGAAGGTGACCGCTTTCAGGCGCTGCCCAATCTCCCGCGTCTTTTTCCCAAATACCACGAACGCGAGCAGGATGCCGATGCCGATATTGAGGACGGTGAGCCAGATCAGCCCCATGCCGAGGTTTGCAGCCTGCCCTCCAAAGCCGACGATTGCGGAGGTGCTGATGAACGTAGCCCCGTACGAGAATGCAATCACGACAGGATGGACGTTCCGGCCGGCTACGAGGTAATCCTCAGTACTTTTGGTTTTCTTATACCCGATATAGCCCAGGGCGAGCATGAGCGCCACGTACACAGCGGTGACCATAACAATGATGGTAGTGCTGGCGGCCATCTGGTCACTCACCCCCCTTGTTCCAGTTCAGATAGCCATATATCATACAGGCAAGGGCAAGCGCTATGCAGAGCAGATACGCGATCCAGATCTGTGGGTCAGGGATTCCAAGCATGATGCAAACCTTCTGGTAATCTCATGAATTGTCCGTTACAGGGGAACCGGCCAAAAAGTCCGGTCCCCTACCGAAAGAAAATGAAAAATGAGAATGGGTGCTGCAGGATCGTACTCTTTTTTGTATCCTGTAAGCGGGACATTCCAGTTTACCTGATCTTTCAGGTCAATCTTTTACTATTTATATCTTGTTGAATCGTCCTGGTACAATCACCGCAGGTCCCTTTTGCTGTCCTGCCCGCCGAAATTTCGGGATCATGCACTCCTGGTCTCCTTTCTCCGGATGGGTGGAGAGGGGAAATGTGAACCACCGGTATACCGGACGCATCGTTCGGGGGGTTTGCTCTCCCTGACAATTGCGGAGGTTGGCTCTCGTTTCGGGCCGAAAGCCACATGAGCCGTCCGGCCACATATGGAGGGTAGGAAATGGACACTTTCAATCTGTTGCATGACGGGGTCAGGCAGGTGCTCGCCCACCGCCTCGGCTGGAACGATCTCCGGGAGGTCCAGGAGGAAGCCTATCATGCAGTGAGTGCCGGCAATGATGTCCTTGTCATTGCGCCAACCGCCGGCGGGAAGACCGAGGCCGCCCTCATCCCGGTCATGGACGGCATCCTGAAAGGTGGTTTTGGCGGGGTTGCCGCCCTCTACCTCGCACCCCTGAAGGCGCTGATCAACGATCAGGAAGACCGGTTCTCCGCGTTCTGCCTGCCGAACGGACTGGAAGTCCAGAAATGGC
This sequence comes from uncultured Methanoregula sp., assembly GCA_964598015.1. Taxonomy (GTDB): domain Archaea; phylum Halobacteriota; class Methanomicrobia; order Methanomicrobiales; family Methanospirillaceae; genus UBA9949. The sequence continues at coordinate 15,517 of CAZRAQ010000026.1, forward strand.
ATGGGGACGTCCCGAAAGGGGACCGGGCATGGAAGGACGATGAACCTCCCCACATCCTGATGATCACACCGGAATCGCTCGAAGTGCTCATGATGGAGCGGGAGCTGGTATCCGGGCTGTCAAACCTCCGGTATCTCATCATCGATGAGCTCCACGCATTTGTCGAGTCCGAACGCGGGGTGCAGATGAGGGTGCTGCTCGATCGGCTGGACAGGGTGGCCGGGAGAAAGATCCAGCGTATCGGCCTCTCGGCCACAGTCGGCAACCCTGAAGCGATCCTCGCCTGGCTCTCCGGCGGCAGGCACGGGGAGGTGCTGGTCAGGGTCCCCTCACCCCCCCAGCCGAAGAAGTTCATGTTTGTTGTTGTGGGAAAGGAGACCGGCAGGGCAGGGGCGCTCGCCCGGATCGTCCGGGGGAAAAAGGCACTGGTCTTTGTCAACAGCAGGAGCGATGCCGAGGCGGTCAACACCGCTCTTGCCGGGCAGATCGACCAGCTGCTTGTGCACCATTCCTCCCTCTCCCCTGAAACACGGCGGGAGGCTGAGAAAGCCTTCATGGAATCCGGGAGTGCCTGCATCGTCTGTACGAGCACGCTCGAACTGGGCATCGATATCGGAGATCTCGACGTGGTGGTCCAGGTCGGACCTCCGCCCAGTGTCGCGTCGTTTCTCCAGAGGATGGGGAGGAGCGGGCGTAGGGGAAAACCCCCCTCTATGGCCTGCATCCTGAAGGATTCCTGCGAACTTCTCTGCATGGTTGCCGTGATCGAAGCAGCGAGCAGAAAGGAGGTGGAGGCGCTCACTCCCCCGGGCAGACCCTACAACGTGCTCGTCCAGCAGGTGCTGCTCGAGATAGTCAGAACAAGGCGGACCTCCCGATCCCATATCAGGAGATTTGTGAAGGGACTGTTTCCCTTCAGGAATATCAGACCCCGGCAGATCGATCTCCTCCTCCAGTTTCTGGCCGAATCGGGCATCCTCGTCAGTGACGGCGATATGCTGATGCCGGGACCCGGAGCAGAACAGACATTTGGGAGATCCAACTGGAAGGACCTCTTCTCTGTCATACGGGGCGGGGGGGAATTCCGTGCAGTGACCCCTGATGGCGAGATGGTGGGCACGCTCGATGCACGCTTCGTCGCCGGGAAGAGCGGAAAAAGTTTCACTCTCGGAGGCAGGAACTGGACCTTCCTGAAGAGCGACGAATCCCACGAGCTGGTGGTGGTGGTCCCGGGAGAGGGTGGCGGAAACGGAATCTTCTGGACCGGCGGAAAGGCCGGTCTCTCCCCTGTCGTCTGCCGTGCAGTCGGCCGGATCATCCAGGAAGGAGGATCGGTGCTCCCCCTGCCCGAACCCGACCAACACCTCATATCTGAAATTATCGGGCATCTTCCCGGCCTCGTCCCTGGCGGGCTTTATATCCTGCAAAAACCGGGAAAAAGGGGTTTTGATCTGACGATCATTACTTTCAGGGGCCGGATGTTCAATGGTATCCTCGCCACCCTTATCCGGTCAGAGGCCTGGCGGAAGCTGGCGGTGAGCTATCATGATTTCTCGGTCTCGATAAAAAATGCCGGAAAGGAGGACCCGGCAGGGAAAATCCACGACTTCCTCCTGGACCTCCAGGGAAGGAAAGCAGGCGAAATGGCAACGCATTTGAAAATCCCCGGGCAGGAGATTTGGAAATTTGCAGGGGCGCTCCCTCCCGAGCTGCTGAGGGATATGGCGCTTGCCGATTATTACCGCTACGATGCATTTTTAGAGGAATTTAAGCGCCTGGAGATCATCATTATCGAATCCCCGGGGTCAGAACATCCCGAATAAATCCAATAAATATCAGGTGACGACTGCTTTTCTGAACCGCCACCATGCAAGGCCAAACATCACCGCTGCAAACACAATCAGGAACAGGAATGCGAGCCCGATCTGAAGTGGCGTATAGGTGTAATGGACCCCGATAGCCTGGAAACTGTCCCCTATGGCAAAGTACCGGATCCCCGTGACCAGGTAGGTGAGAGGGTTCACCATCGACAGTGCCTGGAGCGCCGGGGGAAATGCCTCTATCGGATACAGCGCATTGCTCGCAAAGAATATCGGCATCGTGAGCAGCGTCATGATCCCCTGCATCCCTTCCGGGCTCTCCAGCGATATGGCGATGGTGGCGGAGAGGAAGAGGAACCCGAGCGAGAAGACCGCCACGAAGAGGAGGATGCCGAGGACTGCAAGGATGGTCTTTGTGGCCGAATAACCGAAAAAGAACTGGGCACCGATCAGGATGCCGAACACCATGATGATGATCGACTGGATGAATGCCTTGGTCATCCCTGACAGCCCTATCCCGAAGATGATGTGGTTTCTTGGCAGAGGGCTCGCAAAGATCTCACGCATCAGCCCCCAGTTTTTGTCAAAGAGGAGGCTCATCCCTCCAAAGAGGCTGGTAAAAAGCGTGGTCATGGCGATCACCCCTGCTGCCATAAAGGTGAGATAGTTGACCGAAGGCACTCCGGGAATGGGGGGCAGCCCGGAGGTGAACCGGTCGAAGTTGGAGGACATGGCTATCCCGAAAAATGCCATCCACAACGCAGGCTGGACGAGGGACGAGACAAGGAGCGTCTTGAACCGGTAATACCGGAGCATGTCGCGCCAGTATATCGTCAGGAAACCGAGATGCACTGCTACCTCCTCCCTGCCCGCGTGATAGCCGTGGATGGTTTTTCTGAACCCTCATCCCGCAGCTCCCTGCCGGTATAATGGACAAATACATCGTCCATGGACGGTTTTTTCAGGTTGACCACCGCGACCCGTATCCCCCCGGCGGCCAGGGCTTCGATGATGCGCGGGAGGATTTTGGTCCCATCGCCATCGAGCATCGCGACCAGCCCCTTTGATTTCTGGCTGACTTCCTTCACCATCTCCATGGCCGAGAGGATCGCTCTCGTCCCCGGCATATCGCTGGTCTCAAGGTAGATCAGATCTTCACCAAGGGTGTTTTTCAACTCGGCGGCTGTCCCGGTGGCAATGATCTTCCCCTTGTCGATGATACTGATCCGGTCACTCAGGTTGTCGGCTTCATCCATGTAGTGCGTCGTGAGGAAGATGGTCGTGCCTTCCTTGTTCACCGCCTTGATATACTCCCACATTCTCATCCGCGTCTGGGGATCGAGCCCGATCGTCGGCTCATCGAGAAAGAGGACCCGGGGGCGCGTCATCAGGCCGCGGGCTATCTCCAGACGACGTTTCATCCCCCCGGAGAGCTGTTTTGTCAGGCTGTCCTGCTTGTGCTCGAGCTGGACCAGTGCAAGGAGGTCGTCTATCCGTTGTTTCCGTTCGGCGTTCGGCATCCCGTACAGGTTTCCATGGAATTCGAGGATTTCGCGGCAGGTCATATCCCGGTCGAGGGTAACATCCTGGAAGACGATCCCGATCGATTCCCTGACTTTTTGTGGGTCTTCTGCCACATTGTACCCGGCAACGGTTGCTGACCCTTCCTGGAGGGGGAGAAGCGTAATCAGGACGTTGATCGCCGTGCTCTTCCCGGCGCCGTTCGGGCCAAGGAACGAGAAGATCTCCCCCTCCATCACCTCGAACTGTATTCCGTCCACGGCGGTAAAATCTCCGTAGCGGTGATAGAGGTCTCTCACTGAAATAATCGGTTCGCTCATGCTCCCTTCCCGGATGAATCCTCGGTCCTCTTCACTCGTATTGTGTATGTCAGGTTTGGAGAGAGATTCATAATAAATCTCGCAATGCAACACCGTCGTTCGTTCATTCCGGTTCTGATAAGGTGAGGATTTTTCAGCCTCACGCCCGCAGCAGAGGGGACAAATCCTCCTCCCGTTGAACGCGTGATTTGCATGATTGCAGGGTCATTGAGCGGGATATTTATTCACCATCTCGTGCAATCACCTTCTGGGACAGATACTCAAGGGGATGACCCGGGAGAATGACCGACAGCACTGAGCGGCTCGGGCATTTTATTGCCATGCTGGATGATGACGATCCCTCGAAGCGCTGGAAAGCAGCAGAGTCTTTGGGGAGGATCGGGGACGAGCGTGCGGTTGATCCCCTGATAGCGATGCTCACCGATGAGGACTGGCGGGTGCGGCAGAAAGCTGCCTGGGCGCTTGGAAAGATCGGGGATCCAAGGGCACTTGTGCCGTTGAGGAGAGCATTGATGCATGAGCGGGAAGGGGTAAAAGAGATACTTATCGAATCGCTCGATGAAATAAAAAGAATCATGCAGACCGAAGAATAAGATCGCGACCAGGTCCCCGGCTTTCTCTCAAAACGTGTGCGTTCGTGAAACCGGTCTCTCTCGGGAAAGGCCGGGGAAATGTGGCCAGACCCGCGTTGAATACGAGTGCGTGGGAGATCAGCCGCATCCTCTTATAAATCATTAATACGTCCCGCGGGGAACAATTGAGGGAGAATCATGTGCGGCCTCCTCCCTATGACCGGGGAGGGCGTATGTTCCCGGGATAATGGACCGGGGAAGGGAGGAACAGGTATGGATATCAGAGGTACAGGTCTCGAGTTTGACCAGCACAGGATTGAGGAACTCGATCAGCTGCGCGATGCAGGCTATTCTCTCTATCCCCCGGTATTCGAGAGAAAAGTGACGATCCAGGAGATCAGGGAAAAATTCTCCTCGGTCGGCCATGAAAAGAGTGAAGAGCATCTCGTCACCGCCGGCCGCCTGTACACGGTCCGGAACCACGGCAAAACGATCTTTGCCGACCTGGGCGACGAAAAAGCCAGGATCCAGCTCTACATCAGGAAGAATGATATCGGTGAGGAGCAGTTCGATCTTTTCACCAGGTTCGTCGAGCGCGGCGACATTGTAGGGGTTGCCGGTCACCCCTTCAGGACGAAGCTTGGTGAACTGACGATCTGGGTTGATGCGATCGTCCTGCTGACCAAGTCGTTGAACTCACTCCCGGAAAAATTCCACGGGCTGACGAACGTAGAGAAGCGGTATCGCCAGCGGTATGTGGATCTGATCGTCAACCCGGAGAGCCGGGAGACATTCCGGAAGAGGAGCAGGCTCATCTCTGCACTGCGTTCGTACCTGACAGAGCGTGGCTTCCTCGAGTTCGAGACCCCGATCCTCCAGCCGCTGTACGGGGGTGCAAACGCCCGCCCGTTCACCACCCTGCACCATTGCCTCGGACAGAACCTGTTTTTGCGCATCGCCCCCGAACTCTACCTGAAACGCCTGGTGATTGGCGGATTTGAGAAAGTCTTTGAGCTGGCCAAGAATTTCCGCAACGAGGATATCGACACCCGGCATAACCCCGAATTCTCGATGATCGAGATATACGAGGCGTACCGGGATTACAAGGACATGATGGCGCTTTCCGAGGGGATCATATCGCACCTCGTGCATTCCATCACCGGGGAATACAAGGTGGCATTCTGTGGAGAGTGCCTTGACTTCACCCCCCCCTGGCGCAAGATCTCCATGGAAGATGCCGTGAAGGAGTATGTGGGCCTGGATCTCCGTGCTCTCAGCCTTGACGAGCTGAAGCGGATTGCCGGAGAGAAGGGTATTGAAGGGTATGAGCATGCCGCAAGCTGGCGGGAGCTGCTCGTCCTCTTTTTTGAAGAGCTGGTGGAAGAGCGGCTTGTCCAGCCGACGTTCATCTACGATTTCCCTATCGAGAACTCGCCCCTTGCAAAGAAACACCGCACAAAAGAGGGATTCACCGAGCGGTTCGAGCTCTTCATTTACGGGATGGAGATCGCAAACGGGTTTTCAGAGTTGAATGATCCGCTCGACCAGCTTGCACGGTTCCAGCGACAGGACGAGATGAGGAAGGCCGGTGACATGGAAGCGCAGATGCTCGATTATGACTTCATCAATGCACTCGGCTACGGCATGCCTCCGACGGGCGGGGTCGGTCTTGGGATCGACCGCCTCGTGATGCTCGTCACGGGCAACAGCTCCATCAAGGAGGTCATCCTCTTCCCCTCGATGAAATCAGAGGTGGACACGATGCCCCAGCAACCAGATCAGGGTAATTCCGGAGATACGTAAACATCCTCCTGGCGTTCCGACCAGGTTCACCGGAGGCTGCCAGCCGCCAAATCTCTTCTCCTGGGCCCCGGGGGGGCAAAAAAAATACTTCTTGATTTTCACGCCTTTTGCTCATACGGTGAGCGATCAGCGTGGGTCCTGGGTAAAGAGGTTGAAAAAAGGGTATCCTTGTATCTCATAAGCGAAATGTTCCTGGCCACTCATCGGCCAAATGTTCCTGCAATGCTTGAGATCCCACGGCTCTCTCGACACCCCTGACGGTCACACCTCTGGCTAACCCCACGTCTTTGGTGGCTCCTGCGATGCAATGAGATACTGTATCGTGGATCACACGCATCTCCCCATGCTTTTCCACGGGAGCATCTCGATTTGTCCGAAATCCCTTGGACTGCACGCGCAAGCATCGTTTCAATGATAACCGCGTTGCAGGGTCAGGGCTGACAGGATTTTTTGAATACAACACATAGTGAACTGTTACAAAGGTAAAAATATTACCAGCAATAATATACCTAGTCATGTATGAATGTCCGATTTGCGGGTTCCGCCGTGGCAATCCCTGGTGGCGGGTTCAAGAACAGATTTGTGAACGCTGCGAGCACGAACGTGCGGCGGGTGCTATACCTGGGGTTGGGGTCCCTGCACCCGGCAGTATGCCGATAACTGCTGGAGGTGATTAGAACGAGTGACGATATTGACTGGTCCGATATTGACGATTTTGACCAGTATGACGATGAACCGGACTGCGACGATTCCGATGATGAATCATCCGCCGATGAAGAATAAACAGAAATGCTCCTTCCTGCAATTCTATCAAGGTTCGTGCTGTGGTTTGATACCCACTACGCATTTTTAATCTATCATTGACAGAACAACAATAAACCCTATTCCTGTTCGTGTATCCCGGTCAAGGGGTCCGGATACCCATTCTGACAGGTTGAAGGGTTGTGGCTGCTCGTAGTCCTTCCCGTGATATTGTGGTGACAACATAAAAACAGACTGCCGCGTTATGATTTAACCTGGATAGGAGTTCCTGACAGTGTATCAGGGTGCGTTGCCGTAGCCTTCGCTCGCGATACGGGCGTAGGCAATTAGCACCCGCTGGCAGGGACTTCCCGGTTAAATCCTCGGCGGTCGTCCTCGTAAAGGCTTTACTTGAACGTATATGGACAAGTGTAACCGCGAGAATTGAAGAGGAAAAGCCAAGAGGACAATGCTAAAGGCTGCGAACAACTGTTTATCGTCGGAGCAAATATCCATTCCATTCCATTCCATTCCTGCGTCGCGTGACGATGAAAACACATAGTCAGCAGTGAATTGTTTTAAAACAACACATAGCCAATTGTTACAAACAATAAAATATTACTGCGGGTAATAGACTATGCATGTTTGAATGTCCTATATGTGGATTTAAACGCGGCAACCCTATATGGAGGCTGCAATATCAGGTGTGTACAAAGTGTAAACTGGCGGCATCGTTGGCAGAATTTCCAGATGGCGCGGCAACTGCTGTTCAGGGGTCAGGGGTTCCCGCAGTTGAACGCGTGCCGGAGGCATGACCATTCTCGGCATATTCTGACTAACTGTTACAGAGTGATAATCATACGGAGGTGATACCGATGAACAGCCTGGACTGGTATGACGATGAAGAGTGCGACGATGATTTTGACGATGATGAATCATCCACCGATGAAGAATGACCACAAATGATACTTCCTGCGATTCTATTGCGGTTCGTGCGGTTGTGTGATACCCACCACATTTTTTGATACCATTGCCAACAGAACCCCATTAAACCGCGTTCCTGTTGATGTATCCCGGTCCTGGTGGTCCGGAAATGCAGTTCTGACAGGTTGCGGGGCGGTGGCTGTCCGTAGTCCTTCCCATAACAGCAGGTTATGTAATAAAACAGACCGTCGGTCAGGGATTTGGCCAGGATAGGAGCCTGACAGTATATTGGGGGGTGTTGCCGTAGCCTTCACTTGTGATTGGGCGTAGGCAACTTGACCCCCCCTGGCAGGCTACCCGGCCTAAATCCTCGGCGGTCGTCTCTCGTAAAAGCTTTACTTGAACGAATATGGACAAGTGTAACCGCGAGAATTGAAGAGGAAAAGCCAAGAGGACAATGCT
>CAZRAQ010000027.1:0-22472 GCA_964598015.1 uncultured Methanoregula sp.
TCTCACCGTGGAGCATCTCGTCCGCACTCGCCATTACCTGGGAAGGAGCCCGGGGGACTACAGCCGATGAGATCCGGTCGGTGTTCCATTTCCCGGACAACAGCACCGTGATGAGGGAGGGATTTGCCGGGGCAAACGCGGACATCAACCGCGGGGACTCGGGCTCCACGCTCAGGTCCGCAAACGCTCTCTGGGCGGAGCAGACATTCCCCTTCCTCCCGGAGTATATCAGCACTGCCGAAAGGACGTACGGGGCAAAGACCACCAACCTTGACTTCGTCACCCGGCCCGATGAGTCCCGGAAAATGATCAACCGGTGGGTCGAGGGGCAGACCGAGGAGAAGATCAGGGATCTCCTCCCGGATGGCTCGATCAATCCCAGGACCCGCCTCGTCATCACCAATGCGATTTATTTCAAAGGCACCTGGGTGAAACAGTTCAACGAGAGCACGACAACCGAAGAGGATTTCCTGACCGGAGATGGCACGATCGTGCGGGTCCCGATGATGCAGCGAACCGACAAGGATGCCATCTACCGGTACGGCGAGACCGGGACGCTCCAGGTGCTTGGGATGCCCTATGAATCCAGTAGCGGACGGCAGCTCTCCATGCTCGTTCTCCTTCCCAAAGGTGGAAATCTCGCCAAGGTTGAGCAGTCGCTCGATCTGACAGGCCTCTTTGAACTGCGACAGAACCTCACCTCGCAAAGGGTGAATGTCTCCTTCCCGAAGTTTTCCCTGGAGACAAAGTACTCCCTGCCCGGGGCACTTTCGGCGATGGGGATGCCGACTGCATTCACCCGTGATGCTGATTTCTCGGGAATGGATGGCAAAAGAGACCTCTTCATCGATGACGTGATTCACCAGGCATTCGTAGAGGTGGACGAGGAAGGGACCGAGGCTGCTGCTGCAACTGCCGTGGTCATCAGAATGACATCCCTGCAACTGGAAGAACCGGTGCCGGTGTTCCGGGCAGATCACCCGTTCATCATCCTCATCCAGGATGATGAGACCGGGAATATCCTTTTTATGGGACGGGTTATGGACCCGTCCGGCACCTGATTTCCCAATGAACGCAAAAGACGAAGCGCCCGATATCGGGAGGGAAGAAGAGAACTGAAAAATGGGTGAGATTTAATTCTGGCCCGGAGTGAGGACCTCGAAGTGTTTCCTGCATTTTGCACAGGTCCCGTCCCTGCTGCCCTTGAAGTAGGCCTTTGGCATATTGCAGATAATCGAGTTCTCATTCTGACAATTCGGGCAGGTGAACCGGATCACGTAGCCGGATCGTGTTCCAATCACCGATGGTTTTACGGAATTTTTCATCATGGTTTTTGTCTGCCTGGTGGTTATTCTGGACACCACCCTTCCATTGGTATCTCATCCCCCTGGAGAGAGGACGAATCGATGCATATATTCCGGAATCGTTCTTTTTACCGCTTGTAAAAAATGCACATTCTCTGCCCGGATACGGTCTGTTATAATATTCATTAGCGCTTTGAGGGGATATAGGATTGCACAGGTCCGGTATCCGGTAGAGCAATTAAAAAGGGAGGCTGCAGGATTTTTCAGAGCGTCCTGCCTCTCCATGCCCGTTCGTATCCGGAATGAGGCTGCTCACCCTGCATTGACCCCGAGCGCCATGGACAGCTCTGCAATCGCGGCCTTTTCCGGTTCGCTGACGGCAACCCCGTGCTCCTTTGCCGCTTCTGCCACCTTGAGGCCGATTGCGATCACCCAGGTCTTATACGCCAGCGCCTCTTCGGCAGGGACCTTTGACAGGGCAGCCGCAGCAGATCTGCATGCTTCAAGCGTCTTTCCCCGGTATCCTGCCTGGTCATGTTTCAGCGTGTCCTGCTGTTTCTTCATGAGCTCTTTTATCCTCGGCTGCATCTCGGCCAGGAGGAGCCCTACGAGAGAACTTCCGCTCTTGGCTGCCAGGTTTGCCGGCTCCTGCATCATCGCTTTCGTCTCTCCCCAAATCCCGAGCACATTCGGGGCCGCAAACATGATCGTTGTCGCAACCGCGTAGGGCAGACCGATCAGGTTCTCCCATTCATCGCTGGTGAAATTCTCCTTCAATCCCATAGACTACCAGGTGTCTTTCTGAGGAAATAAATGATCTTCTCGAGGCCCGGACAGAGGGGGTTATCGGGCTGTCAGGGATACTCCTCGAAAAGAAAAGGCTCTATCTCCATGTCACTTTCGCTGCATCTCTCTTGGGAGGGCGCTGGAACCGGTACTTCGGGTATCCGAGCATCATGGCATAGTAGGAGGTGTGATGCTCCGGAAGCTGCAGTTCCCCCATCAGGTCCGGGGAAGCAGCAAAGGCAATCTGCAGGAAGCCAGCCCAGCAGGTCCCCAGGGAGAAGACCGGTGCTGCCAGGTCGAGATGGGTCAATGCGATGACCGCATCGATGAACCCGGCCGGGTTGTCCTTCCGGCCATGGGCGATGACCAGGTGCGGTGCACCGCGGCATATGGGATCCCTCCCGCTCTCCCATGCATCGACAAGCACCGGAGCGATTGCTGCAAAGGGATGACCGGGCTGATTCCTGGCAATATCCCTCGCCCAGTCGATCACCAGCCCTGACAATCTCCGGACCTCTTCCGGGTCACCGATCACCAGCCAGTGGACCGATTGCCCGTTTCCTCCTGTTGGGGCATAGCGGATGATTTCAAAGATCGCATCAAGCGTCTCCCGGGGAACCGTCCGGTCATGGTAGTCCCGGACCGAACGGCGCATCAGCATGAGCTGCCGCAGCTGCCCGGTCGTGACCGGTTCATCCGCTATCCCGGGCACCGGCCCTGCACCCGGATACGTGACGGTGATAGCCCCTTCAGGGCAGGCAGCCTCGCAGTGGCCGCACCTGATGCAATGCGGGGCAGCAACAGGAGAAACGACTGGTATCTTGGTCTTTTCATCCTGTACCGGGATCCTGCTTGGGCAGAGAATAGAACAGATGCCGCAACCTGAACAGAGGGTTGTGTCAATACGAATCGGATCCATAGAGAGCACCTCGTATGTCCATGTCCGGATAATTGTCCGGGAATGACGATAAAAGGTGGAGCCTGGACGTTGGTGATGGAAACCTGAACGGTGAAGGGTAGCCTGCCGTTTATCGCTCGTATATTGGCCAACATCGGGGTATGCCTGGGTTCCCGACCCGGTCCAGATTATAGTGCCCTGTCCTCCCCGAACCACTCTGTCGCATTTTGGCCGTCCCAGTGGTTTGTTCCGTCCTGCAGCAGGCACCACTGCCAGTGTGGGGAGACCCCGGGTCTCATTCCCCAACCTTAAAGAGCCCTCCTCGCACATCCCCTGTGAGAGAGTGGTGAGCCGATGTTCGAAAAGTATGACCTGTCGAAAAAGACCGATGAAAAAACCTTTGAAAAGGAGATGGAGCCGCTCCGTGTCGAGATGGGAGCACTCACCAGGTCCCTCTGGGAGCACCGGGTTCCGATCATCATCGTTGTCGAGGGCTGGAATGCGTCCGGCATCACGATGGTCATCAGCGAGCTGATCCAGCATCTCGACCCACGCGGTATCTCCCTCCATTCGATCGGCACACCCAATGATGAGGAACGGGCCCGTCCCCTCCTGTGGCGGTTCTTCACCAGGATACCGGCAAAAGGCCGTATCGCGATCTTTGCCAGGAGCTGGTATTCCCGCTTTCTTGCCGAGCAGCTGTCAGGGCTTGAATGGAAATCGGCGATGCGGTCCTCTATTGCCACCATCAACGAATTCGAGCGGCAGCTGGCCGATGACGGCACCATCATCCTCAAGTTCTTCCTCCACATCACCAAGGAAGAGCAGCGGCGGCGGCTGAATGAGCGGGAGCGGAATCTCCTCACGTCATGGATGATCACGAAAGGTGACTGGGATTTTCACCACCATTACGACAGCTACCTGCCGGTTATCGAGGAATTTATCGGAGAGACCGACAAGCCCTACGCACCGTGGACGATCATCGAGGCGACCGACAGCAACTACACCTGCATGAAGGTGACTTCCACCGTGGTCAAACGGTTGGGAAAGCACCTGGACCGGATGGGGGACGGGAGGCGGCCGGAAGGGAAGAGCAGCGGGAAGGACGGGAGCCTCAAACCCCCGAAAACAGCAGTGAAGCGGCGATCTACCGCTCCCGTGGAGTACTCAAAACCGGAATACGAGGAGCAGCTTACCCTCCTCCAGGAGCAGGTTCGTGATGTCCAGTACCTGCTCTACAAGCGGAAGATCCCGCTCCTCATCGTCTACGAAGGATGGGATGCGGCGGGAAAAGGGGGCAACATCATGCGCCTCGTACGGCTGATGAACCCCCGCGGGTACGATGTCGTCTCGATCGCCCGACCCGACCAGACCGAGCTCGATCATCATTACCTCTGGCGTTTTTACCAGCGGTTCCCGAAAGCAGGGCACGTCACGATCTTTGACCGGAGCTGGTACGGCCGTGTGCTCGTCGAACGGGTGGAGGGGTTCTGCACACCTGCCGAATGGAGACAGGCATACCAGGAGATCAACGAGATGGAGCAGGCTTATGTCGGGAACGGCGGGGGGCTGATCAAGTTCTGGCTCGAGGTGAGCAAGGACGAACAGCTCAAACGGTTCCAGGACCGGCAGGAGGACCCCATGAAGCAGTGGAAGATTACCGATGAAGACTGGAGGAACCGCGGGAAATGGAACGAGTACGATGAGGCGGTGGATGAGATGCTCGGGAGGACCAGCACCCCAACCGCACCCTGGACGGTTGTTGAATCAGATAACAAGTATTATGCACGGTTGAAAACACTCCAGACCGTGATCGGATATGGCGAACAGCTGTTCCGGTGATGCAGGATAGAGAGAACCGGAATGGGATGAAGGTCTTCACCGCTACACTCCCCTCTCCTTCGATAAGCATTGTATCAGACCAGGAGTGGGTATCGGCCATCCGGCTTTCCAGGAGGATGAAACCAATATAATTCACGGCATCCTTTGCCCTTTGCCTGCGACCGCCTTGAAGAAGGTATACGAGAAGGTCCCGCCTTTTTCCGTTGTCCGGTACAGATCCAAAATTCCCCTCTCCCAGGTCTCTGCATCAACAAGGTTGCCGGCAAGCGCCTGGTCCTCCACTCCCTCGACCATGGCGATAAAAATGTTTCGCACCCCCTCGATCGATTCAGGCTGGCTCGAATCGGCATATACCTGGCGGGGTGAAACGGCGATCTTCGAAAATCCGGCGTCAAGAAGCAGGTGCCGGAGTTCCCTCCCGATCATCGCATTCCCCCCCATCTGCCGCTGGATATCGACTAGGCAGTCGATCACCCGGTGGGCATCCCTGCTGTCAGGGTAGAAAAGGGCGGAGCCATGGTCTCCTTCGATCACGGTGATAGTCCCGCCCTCTTTGAGCAGTCCCCGCATCTTTTCCAGTGCAAGGAGCGGATTTTCCAAGTGTTCGAGGAGAAAACAGACAAAAATATGGTCGAATGACTCCTTCCTGAAGGGGAGGCAATAGACATCGCCCTGGCAGAACGTCACATTCTTCACTCCTTCTGCCCTTGTCCGCTCCCATGCCAGTGCGAGCGATTCCAGAGAGATATCCAAAGATACAAACCCGGCAGCCGGGCTGTTCTTTGCGAGGATCAGCGTCTGTGCACCAACACCGCAGGCGGCTTCGAGCACCCTGGTCCCGGGAAGGTAGCTGGTATCCCCATGGAGCAGGTCAGCCAGGCCTGATGCCTGGTAGTGGAGCCGTTCCGATTCCCTGTGGGAACGGCCATGCACGTAAGGGTGGCGATGCTCATCCATTTCACTGCCTCCTAATGGGGATATTCCGGGATCTCTTTTGATCGGAAGGAAGATGAACCTGATGGATGCCCAGGTAAAATTGAAGGTCACTCGCGTATCTGAACAGGTATTGCCACTCCCAGGATCTCTGCCGAATGTATCAGATGATGGGGCAGCAGCCCGGTAAATCGATCCGGGTGTCATTTGCGGGAGAACGAGAGTGAAATTGGAAAAATGAGAAAAGATCAGGGTTTCTCAACGAGAATGTTCAGGACAAACGTGTCTTCGCTCCCGGTAACGTTCTCCCACGATCGCTTGTAGACCGCGGAAAACTTCTGCTCCCCTGCCGCTGTTCCGGCGAGGGTCCATACACGGGTCCCGCCTACTCCGACCATGCCCTGCGAGTGGGGGTCCTGGACATAGGTGTCGTTAACGATGGCAATGCCCGCTGTCACCGTCTCATTCCATGAGTATCCGGTAGTTGGGTTCTCGGCGAGCTGGACAATACATCCCCCGGTGCCAAGAGGGATCTTTACGGTTGTTCCATTGGCGGTCTCGTTGTATACGGTCATATCGTTCCCTCCAACCGGGGCGGAAGTGGTTGGCACGGCCGTGGTTGCCGTGGGTGTGGCCGGCTGGGTCGTGCAGCCGCTCAGCACGAGCATTCCCGCAAGCAGTACTACTGCTGCCGCTGAATACACCAGCATTCGTCGCTTCTGTGAATTGGATGTCATGCAGTATCGTACTTCTTCCCGCTATTTAAAGAATGAGATTTCCAGGTTGACACGGTACGTTGGCGGGTGCTTTTCGAAAAAAAGACTGCCGGCAAACCCTTGGGGAGAGGAGGAGCACGGGGAGACTGCAGCAAGGTCCTGGAGGGGCACAGGGTCCCAACAGGACAACAGAAAACGGGAGAACAATGCAGGATCCCCTGGGTAGCACCAGGCCAATCCGGTAAGGAGTCATGAGGAAGGAAGCTGGCGGATACTTCCCGGAGGAGATCAGGAGCCCGGAAGGACAGCAGAAAACAGGAGAAATATGCAGGATCCCCTGGGTAGCACCAGGCCAATCCGGTAAGGAGTCATGAGGAAGGAAGCTGGCGGATACTTCCCGGAGGAGATCAGGAGCCCGGCACCTGGAACTCCCTGAACGTCTCTGCCATCTCCCGGAGTCTCTTGTCGACGAGGTAATTGACGGTCCCCTCTTCAAACCTCCCATCGGACCGGCGTTCACCTGCCCTCACCCCGGTCAGCACCTCTATCCCCTCGTCGATGGTCTTCACCGGATAGATGGTGAACTTCCCCGCCCTGGCCGCTTCCAAGATCTCCTCGGAGAGCATCAGGTTATCGACGTTGCTTGCCGGGATCATAGCGCCCTGCATGCCGGTGAGACCTTTTGCCTTGCAGACCCCGAAGAATCCCTCCAGTTTCTCGTTTACTCCCCCGATCGCCTGGACCTCCCCTTTCTGGTTCACCGAACCGGTGACGGCGAGATACTGTTTCAGGGGGAGATTTGAGAGAGAAGAGAGAAGGGCGTACAGCTCGGTGCTCGAAGCACTGTCGCCGTCGACTCCGGAGTAGTTCTGTTCGAAGACCAGCCGTGCAGAGAGGGAGAGTGGCTTGTCCTGTGCATACTTGCCTGCCAGGTACCCGGAGAGGATCAGCACCCCCTTCGTGTGGGTCGGACCCCCCATGGCAGACTCCCGTTCGATATCCATGATCCCCCCCCGGCCTACCGCGACAGTCGAGGTCACCCGGGAGGGTTGGCCGAACTCGATATCCCCCAGGCTGACCACGGAAAGTCCGTTCACCTGGCCGACCTTCTCCCCCTCGGTGTCGATCAAAAATACCCCTCGTCTGATATATTCCCGGATCTTTTCCTGAACGAGACTCGATCGGTACGTCCTTTCGTCGATCGCCTGCAGGATATGCTTCGCTTCGATCATCCCCTCCTCGTCCTGGGTTGCGTAATAATTTGCTTCACGGAGGATATCGGATATCAGCGAAAACCGGGTGGTGAGTTTCTTCTTGTCATCGGCCAGGCGGGATCCGTATTCAATAATTTTGGCCATCGCTGACCGTTCAAGATGTTTCAGATGATATTTTTCGCACATGGTGCAGACGAACGCCGAGTAGTTCTGCACGTTCTCCTCAGTCCGATCCATGGCGGCGTCAAAGTCGGCCTTCACTTTGAAGAGTTCGGAAAAATCGGGGTCCTGTGTATAGAGGATCTGGTTGATCATCGGGGTGCCGATCAACACGACCTTCAGGTCCAGCGGGATGGACTCTGGCTTGATGCTCTTCGTGGTGATGTATCCCATCCGTTCCGCAGGTTCCTCTATGGAGGCCTTCCCGGTCTTGAGTGCGCTCTTGAGTCCGTCCCATACGAACGGGTTCCTGAAGAGATCCTCGACGGGCAATACCAGAAATCCGCCATTGGCTTTGTGGATCGAACCGGGCCGTATCATGGAGAAATCGGTGGTCACCACCCCGTACTGGAACTCCTTCTCGACTTTTCCAAAAAGGTTCGGGTAGGTCGGGTTCTGCTCGAATACCACCGGGGCACCCGAAGTTCCCGAGTTGTCGACAATAACGTTCACTTCGTATTTCCGGAATGCAAGCTCTTTTGCGAGCGGGTTTGCGAACTGGGGAGCTGCCTGGGGCTGCTGCGCCTCTCCCATGAACTGGGGAAGGTTCCCGACCATGTCCACCTGGACCGCATCGATGAACGCATGTACCTCCTCGACATGCGCATACTTGTCCTTGAGGGACGCCACCCGGTGGCCCATGGCGCTGAGCGACACCTCGCGGTTGAGCTGCTCGATGGCCTCCATCCCGGCCTGTTCGAGATCGCGGAGCTGCCGGAAGGTAGTGCGTAGTTCAACGGTGAGGGCTTCCCTCTTTGCAAGGTACTCGCGCTGCTCTTCCTCGGGAAGGGCCAGGAACGCCTCCTGCTCGAGAGGAGCCCCGTCCTTGGTGGGTATGGTGAGCAGCCCCTGCGGGCCGGGCTGGATGACGAAACTCTTCTCTTTGGCACTGGCATCGACCTGGGCAATGATCTTGGCCTTCTCTGTTTCGAGAGACGCCAGCGCTGCATCCCGCCGGTTTACGTAGTCTTCGCTCTCAAAGATCTTCGGGATGACCCGCTTTGCTTCGGCAATAAATGCGGCCATGTCATCCCGGAACTCCCCGCCCATTCCCGGGGGGAGCTTGATGGCATTCGGTTCATACGGGTTCTGGAAGTTATTGACGTATATCCAGTCGTTTCCTCTGGACCGGGTCTTCGAAATTTCATCGAGGAACTTCTCGACCGCAGCCTTCCGGCCGGTCCCGTGTATTCCCGACACGTAGATGTTGAACCCGCTCTCCTTGATATTCAGACCGAAGGTGAGTGCTTTCAACGCCCGGTCCTGGCCGATGATCCCATCCAGGGGTTTCAGTTCTGCAGTACTTTTGCACTCCACAAGCGTGGAATCGTAGGTATTTCGATACTCATCGAGGGAGAGTGGCCTGATCATGATTGACACCTGATAGGGAGGGGTTTGTTTGAATCCTTATTATCCTATGGAATTATCTGATGCAGGAGGGAGGGATATTCTCCTTTCTTTCTCGGTTGTTCTCTTCTGCGTGGCCCTTCTAGTGCACCCCGGGAGGCGGTCACCTGTTCCCGTGACAGTGCAAGGCGGAAACACAGCTATTTTATCGCATCAAAGGCAGGGACACTGGCGGTAGCCCGGACCCTGAGGACGCATCCTGACGAAGGACAATCCTGCTGCGGCTGTTCCTGGCCTGCCCTGAGAGGAACCAGAGACCCTTCGGTGAGAAGTCATGAGGATAACTCCTTATTGCGCCTGTTCCTGGTACTGGGCGGCACTTCAGGTATCTTTTTTACCTGCAGTCTCCATCTCACCATGATGACAGTGCCCGGCATTTCAGAACCCCTCTTTCCTGCCCTCTCCTCGCATGCACTGAGTGGGGAGGAGGTGTCCTTCCCTGCGGACTGCAGGGGATTTGTCACCCTGATCGCGATTGCTTTCCAGCGGGGTGCGCAGGGAATGATAGATTCGTGGTACGAGCCGTTCTCGCAGGCGTTTGGGGATAACCCTCAGGTCCGGTTCTACGAGATACCCATGATCGGATCGGCATACTGGCGCTTTGTGGCAGGGTGGATCGATGCAGGGATGCGATCCGGTATCCCGGAGGCCAAGCATCCCTTTGTGGTCACCTACTACGGTGATGTTTTTCCTTACCGGCGGGATCTCGGCATGGATGACCCGGCGCTCGCGTACCTGTTCCTGCTCGACCGGGAGGGAAGGATCCGCTGGAGAGCGAAGGGGTATGGCGAGGAAGAGGATGTGGCCGGGATGAGAGCCTTCATCGGGCGCCTCCTGGAAGAGAGGAGCGACTAGCCGTTTTATCCAAATCCTTTTTAGCCATCAAACGTCCTACATGAGAAACAACGGCGGCAGTCATATGGTGCGTTACCGGTGTAATGTATGCCATGTTTTTGAATACAATCCCCTGCATGGCAACTCCCTGACTGGCATAAAGCCGGGGACTTCGGTGGATGAATTTCCTGACACATGGAGGTGCCCGATATGTCATTCGGACAAGAAGCATATGGTCCGTGTGCCGGAAGAGAAGCATGAAGAAGCGGCAACTGAGGCAGCGCTTCGGTTTGCTTCGGTGATGAAGGCGATCACGCATGAGGAGAAGAAAGCCCTCGACTCGTATCTTGGGCCCTGGTGCAGGGAGCATGACGACCTCGAATCCCACATGCAGGAGATCCATCTCATCTCGCGGACCGGTGAGTCGATTTTCGAGCCGATGAGGACGAAAAGACCGGTCCTCTCCTGGGACGATATCCTCATAAAAGGGGCACAGATCGCACAGGTCCCGTTGAACAGAGAGGTCGAGGTCAGTACACGGACTGTGATTGGGCCGAACGCACGACAACCGCTGGTTATCGAAACTCCCATCTACGTGACCCACATGTCATTTGGGGCTCTCTCCCGTGAAGTGAAAATTGCTCTCGCCAAGGGGAGTGCCGCGGTACAATCGGCTATCTGTTCTGGTGAGGGGGGGATCCTCCCAGAGGAGCGTTCGCATGCCTACCGGTACATATTTGAATATGTCCCGAACCGGTACAGCGTCACGGATGAGAACCTCCGCTCGGCCGATGCGATCGAGATAAAACTCGGGCAGTCCACATCGCCTGGGCTCGGGGCACACCTCCCCGCCGAGAAGGTGACAAAAGAGATCGCGGATCTCCGCGGGTATCCGGAGGGAACCGATATCGTCAGCCCTGCAACCTACCCTGATATCCGGAACAGCGAGGAGCTTGCTGCCAAGGTTGCCTGGCTGCGGGAACGGTCGGGAGGGCGGCCGATCGGGGTGAAGATTGCTGCGGGGAACATCGAGGCGGACCTCAATGCGATCCTGCCGGCAGCTCCTGACTTTATCACGATTGACGGGAGGCCGGGTGCATCAGGGGCTGTCCCGCAATTCATCAAGGATGCCACCTCGGTCCCCACCATCTTTGCCCTCCGACGGGCCCGGAAATTCCTTGACTCGCATCGGGGAGAAGGGATCTCCCTGGTGGTTGCCGGGGGTCTCCGGGTCTCGCCCGATTTTGCAAAAGCCCTGGCGCTTGGTGCCAATGCCGTCGCTATCGGGACGGCAGCCCTGATGGCCTGCGGCTGCCAGCAGTACAGGATCTGCAATACCGGGAAATGCCCGGTTGGGATCACCACCCAGAACCCTGCACTCCGGGAGCGTCTGAATATCGATATCTCGGCAAGGAAACTGGAGCTGTTTCTCCGGGTCTGCACCGAAGAGCTGAAGGACTTTGCCCGCATCACTGGCAACGCCGATGTTCACCGCATGGACATCTTCGACCTCTGTACAACAAATTCGGAGATCTCGGACCATTTGGATATTGAACACGTGTGAAAGGAGGAGAGGGGGTATTTGTTTTAAAAATATTCACTGCCCCGGTTCAAGGGCCGATAAAGACCATTGACTGGGGTTGCTGTGGCAGATCTATTCTACCTTGTCCTCTGTCCAGGTGATATCGTTATGCATAGAGTGCATGCAACGGGACGGCGAAGCATGCAAGGAGCATGAGTATGGTGGTGGTATGGATTGTTGCAGCGGCATACAGGGCTTTTCTTGCCTTGATCAGCTCCCGTGTGCGGCGTGCCAGTGCAACCGTGATCTCGCTTTTCCCTACATTCATTCCCTGTACCTCCGGGGTGTCGATCCTCAAGGGATGACACCCCTGCCTACCTCCTCTGAAAAGACAGGGATATAATGGCACAATAGGGCCGGTTCCAGAACTGAACCCTTTGGTTCATCCATTTGTCAATCAGGACCCGTATATGGCCCAAAAACACTTTAAAGGAGGAGGAAAACGTCCCGTTCTGGTATCATATGCAGGTTCAAAAAGGACGGCCTGTTTTCCTGCATGATATACCCGCATTTGCTGGAGATGCCTCCCCTGTCGCCATGAAAAGGGCAGATCTGGCAGAGTCAGAGCATTATCTAAAAAAAGAGAAGAATGGGATTCCCGCCCGTGTCTATGACTGCCCTTTTCCCATTCGTCCTGAGTATATCTCCAGGCCGACTGCAAGGACAATCCCGATGATTGATCCGAGCATGATGCCCGTCGTCTGACTGCCGGTAAGGTAGGTGAGGGGGACCCAGAGTGCGAGCCCAATGGCAAGTCCGAGCACGAGGCCAATCCCTTTGCCGATGGGCTTGTCGGGTGCAGCACGGATCCTCATCGCAAGGACGATGAAGTTCAGGAGGAGGAGTACCAGGATGACGACTGAGAATATCAGGAGAACGTCCATGAGACATCATTCCACCGGGCTGGAGATTAAGAGTTCGTTCCGGGTTGCATGGCCGTCATCTTGTCGTTCTGTGCGAACGTTTCGGGATCTCTCATTCACACGGTGACACGACCGTGTAAAATGAAAATGGCGGAACCCCCTTCACATAAACCGCCAATGACCGCCGTGCGGTCGAGAAGAAATGATGAAAATGGTGGAGTCATTTTCAAAGGAGAACTACATGAATCACACGGTGACACAACCGTACAAAATGAAAATGGTGGAGTCATTTTCAAAGGAGAACTACATGAATCACACGGTGACACAACCGTACAAAATGAAAATGGCGGAGCCCCTTTCACATTAACCGCCATTGACCGCTGTGCAGTCGAGGAGAAAGGATGAGAATGGTGGATCCATTTTTAAATCAAAAAGTATCCTCACACCTCTCAAAGGGGTTCTTTGTATCGAGCTCCCCTGCGACGGATCCCCTGATTCGTTCGACTCCCCCCGATTGAAGAAAACTGCACGGTCATACTCTTTTATCCTTTGCGGAGCCGGATAGCTGTGTAGTCACCCATGGGGAAAAGCCGGCGGAAGCTCTTCATCTCTGCGACGGTTTCTGGCATAGCCTTGAGGCTCGGTCTCCCTGGTCTGGCCGACCTGATCTCTGCTGTGTGGGATACGACCCAGGAACCCCTCGAGCAGCTCCTCCCCTCCGATCTCAGTATCGTCCTGTCGATAGCAGGCCTCCTGATCTTTGGGGTCATCATGTACCTCAACTGGGAGATCTATCTGAAAGGGGCAAAGAAAGGGAAGAAAGGGATTATCACTGTCATTGCCGGGATAGTGCTCGGTTTTGTCATCGGTTCGGTCCTCATCGCACTGCTTGCGGATGCATCTGGCGCCTGAATTCCCACCATTGCATCAGGACAGGCCTCAATTTTTCACCTTTGCGACCGGAATGTCCCGAAAGCGCTCATATGAACACAAAGAGGAGGGCGATGTAGAGGGCATAGGCACCGAGGAGCACCCCGCCCCATATCCGGGATTCACAAAATCTCCGAATGAAAAGGGGGAATATTGCGAGCGTAAATCCGATCATGACAAGGATGTCCTTCAGGTCCGGGACCGGTATGGTGAAAAAGAGCGAATTGATCCCGATGATAAAGAGAAGGTTGAAGATGTTGCTCCCGAGGATATTGCCGAGTGCGATCCCCGGGCTCTTTTTGACGGCCGCTACCGCAGACGTTGCCAGCTCAGGAACCGACGTCCCGACCGCAACCAGCGAGAGCCCGATCACCGACGCAGGGACCGCGAGTATCTCTGCAATCTCCACTGCACCCGTGATCAGCAGGTGGGAGCCGAGCACGACCATCCCAAGACCTGCAACGGTCAGGACGATAGGGTATCTGCTGGGAGAATCTGAGGGAGGCTCAACACCTGGCCCGGCCCTCCACATCCTGTACATTATCCAGGAGAAGAGGACGAGGAAAGTGATCCCTGAAAGGAGATCAAAAGATCCCCGAAGCGTGAAGAGGGCAAAGACAATCGTGGCGGCCAGGGTGAGCAGGGCATTTTCGTAAAGACGGGGACGGGACGCAGGCAATGAGCATACTGCGGGCATGAGAAGCGCCACAAGGCCAAGGATGAGCCCGATATTTGCGATATTGCTCCCTACCACGTTGCCGGTCCCGATCGCATACTTCCCCACTCTGAATGCCTCCGTGGAGACAACGAGTTCCGGAAGCGACGTGCCAAATGCCACCACGGTCAGTCCGATCGTGGTCGGGGATACCCCCATTCTGACCGCAAGGCTCTCGGCACCCCTGACCGCAAAATCGGCTCCTTTGACCAGAAGGAGGAGGCCGATGGCAAACAGGACCAGGGGAAGAAGAATAGTGGACCACTCCTGAATAATTGAGGCGAAACAAGGCCTTGCTATAGCAAGGTTAGGAAGCGGGAAAATAAAAAGGTCGCTTATCTGCGGTAATCTGCGATCACCCTTTTCCTAAAAAATATTCTCCAGTAGGTTTTACGGAGTTTTGAGTTCTTTGCTTTTCAATACGCAGACTTTGCGTATGCATCAATGAACGCACATGAGACTCCTTCGTCACACCCCCCCAAATGAAAATCGCGAATCCGATTTAATATGAAAATGCCTCCGGCATTTTCATTCTGTATGCTTGTGGCCTTGGGCATCGTGACTGTTTTCATGCCAAAGGTGGAGGCTATACTTTTTTTAATTCTCACAAACCTGCTGCAAGGCAGTCACAAGAGGAGGAGGTGAAAATGCGGTCGAGATTGTATGACCGTAGAATTCTCTGATTCACCAATTTTTATGGCAACCTCTCCCCTCAACGAAATTACGCTCTCTCGATATCTCCAAGGGCTCCCGGGTAATTCCACCGCCTTCTCCCAGCAAACCCTTAATTGCCGATCCACCCAAAGACTCTGTCAACCGTACCCGATCCAAATGTCCCATCATCGACATAAACTCGCAAAAAAAGTAGGCCAGCCGCCAGGGACCATCCATACCAATGGCGCTCCGTCAACCGACCCGGTCCGCATCACCGTGATCGATTATGATGGCGATCATTTCACAGAGAAGCAGGTCGACCAGATCACCGAATGCTTTCCATTCCGGGACACGGAAACCGTCACCTGGATAAATGTCGATGGCCTTGGAAATACAAGGATCATTGAAGAGCTCGGGAGATGCTTCACCATCCACCCGCTGATCCTTGAGGACATCCTGAACACCGACCAGCGACCGAAGATGGAGAATTTGGAGTCGTATATCTACCTCAACCTGAAGATGCTCAGCTTACTCGACCCGGAAAAAAATATCAAGGTCGAGCATGTCAGCATGCTGATCGGCCATAACTTCCTGATCTCGTTCCAGGAGGATGTCGGGGACATCTTCGACCCTGTACGCGAACGCATACGAAAAGACGGCAGGATTCGGAAATTCGGGCCGGATTACCTGGCGTATGCCCTGATCGACAGTATCGTCGACAATTATTTCGTGGTGATGGAGAAGCTCGAGGAGCAGGTCGAAGAGCTCGAGGAGGAGCTGGTCACACATCCCTCGCAGCAATCGCTCCAGCGGATAAGCCGGCTGAAAAAGGACATGATATTTTTGAGAAAATCGGTCTGGCCGCTCCGTGAAGTGATCAACAGTCTCGAACATTCCGAGTCCCCGCTCATCAAGGAGACGACTGCAATTTACCTCAGGGATGTGTACGATCATACTATCCAGGTGATCGATACCCTTGAGACCCTCCGGGACATGGTATCCGGGATGATCGATATCTACCTCTCCGGGCTTTCGTACCGCATGAACGAGATCATGAAGGTGCTCACGCTGATCGCAACCATATTCATCCCTCTCACCTTCGTGGCAGGAGTCTATGGCATGAACTTCCGGTACATGCCCGAACTGGGGTGGGAGTACGGCTATTTCACCGTATGGGCGGTGATGATCGGGATGGTCATCCTGATGCTCGTCTATTTCAGGAAGAGGCAGTGGATTTAAGGCCATTGTGAGGCCTTTTTTAACCGCCTACCTTCACAACCACCTATTATCATCCTATGCGTGCAAGGTACCGTCCGGAATGGAGACCGGCTACCTCTTCCTGCTTGCAATCGCCCCTGCAGTGTTCTGGCTCTGGTATTTTTACAATAAAGACCGGTACGAACCCGAGCCCCTCTCCTGGATTCTCCTTGTGTATATACTCGGGATAGCGGTCACCATCCCTGTTGCACTTATCGAGGGCGTGATGGGTGAAATTCTGCCCGAATTCCTGATCGTCGTTCTGGTAGCCCCGGTTGTCGAAGAGGTGGGAAAGTATCTCGTAGTGAGAAAGACGGTCTACGAGTCGGGTGAGTTCGATGAACCAGTGGACGGGATCATTTATGCCGCCGCTGCAGGACTCGGGTTTGCCACACTCGAGAACGTGGTGTATGTCTTTTCAGCTCTTGATACCTCGCTGGTCCTCGCACTCCAGACCGGCCTAGTCCGGGCGCTCCTGTCGGTCCCTGGGCATGTCCTGTTCTCTGCGATGTGGGGCTATTCACTCGGGAAAGCACGCTTCATTCCCGCCGAAAAGCGTGCCGGGGTCATTGCAGCGGGGCTCATCCTTGCCATGGCATCCCATGCGCTTTTCAATCTCATGTTATACGACGCTATCGGTTTTGCCGTGCTCGTCCTTATCGTGGTCCCGTTGTCCTGGTTCTCCGTGCAGAAAAAGATAGACGAG
Source organism: uncultured Methanoregula sp. (assembly GCA_964598015.1). Taxonomy (GTDB): domain Archaea; phylum Halobacteriota; class Methanomicrobia; order Methanomicrobiales; family Methanospirillaceae; genus UBA9949. Next base: position 16,861 of record CAZRAQ010000027.1, read on the forward strand.
GCACTCCTTTCATCAGTCTACCGCCCTAAATAAATTCAGATTCCGATGAAATTGTAGCGGTCTACGATAACAGCAGATTTTGCATTCATGAGATTGCAAGCATAAATCTAGTCATCGCTTGTCGATTCACCTGCAACGATATTTGCCTTATGTTCCTTTTTCCAGGATTTTATTCAAAGTAGCCCCTCTCTCTCCGTTTAAACAGTTCCTGAGTCATCTGACCAATTTGCCAATAAACTGTTGCGAGGATACACTTCTTGTGAAGATCTCATCCAACTGCAACCATCCTATCTGCGGCTATAGACCCTCTCGAATGATGGAGAGATGAACTGCCTTTCAGGCCAATTTTCTATTCGTAATCTGCGTCGGCATCTGCCCTCCGCAGGCAACCCTGCGGTTAGTTTTGGGGAGGCCTATTATCAACTCTCGATAGAAAAAGTGGGTATTTTCATGTGTTGGGCTTGTTCCTTAAAGCATCATTTTTGTTTTGGAGAAAAATAGACAACTTACCCAGGAAAATTATGAGATGGTACCTTTTCGCCCCCGAATCGTAGTTTATATTGTTTGTTAAAAGGACAATATTTCCTTCAAGTACGTTCAAAGAAAATAGGAATCGGAATCTGAATACAATGTCTTCATGGGCAGATTCCTCCCTCAGGGCTGATACCAGGTTCCGGCACCGGCATAATTAATTGACAAGGTATTTTTATCAATAAATTTACTTAGGAAATACGTGGGTCATCTATGGTAAGTAGGTTGTCAAAACAACAGTCAATCATTCTGGGCATACTTATCGGGGCCGTCATCATCTCCATCATTCTCCGCGTACTTCCCTTTTTCCAGATGGATTTTGCAACATTTGCGGTATATGGCGATCCCGATATCTGGTATAATTTCCGGCAGATCGAGGCGATGGTATCGAATTTTCCCCAATATAACTGGTTTGATGCCATGACTGCATATCCTCAAGGGAAGAATATCGACTGGGGCCCCCTGTTTCCCATGATTGCATCCGCCCTCTGCATTATGACGGGTGCCGTGCAACGGGTGGATTGCATTGCGGTCTCTTCGTGGGTGCCGGTTCTCTTTGGAATCCTGATGGTGCCGGTCGTATTCTTCATCGGCCGATTGATCGCCGGATGGAAGGCCGGGATCATTGCCGCGATCTTTATTGGCGTGGTCTCCGGAGAATATTTTTACAGGACCATGGCCGGCTTGGTCGACCACCACTGTGCCGAGATCTTTTTCACCACGGTATTCTGCCTGTTCTATATCTATACGATAAGGAAAGCATCGGAGCATGAAGTCCGTCTGAAATCCCCGTCTTCATTGAAGCCCATCCTGGTCCCGTCGGTTATTGCCGGCGTGGCATTCGCCGCAGGCATGGCCGTCATGCCGACAACCCTGCTCTTTGCCATGATCGTCGCCCTGTATACTCTCATCCAGTATACCTGGAATGCATTTCATGGAAAGAGCACCGATTACCTCCTTGTCGTAAACGGCGTTGTGTCCGTCTTTGCCATTGCAGGCCTTGCGATTGTGGGTGTCCATTCCCCCGTCTATTCACTTGCCACGTATTCCGCTGCCCCTACCCATGCCATCGCTCTCCTGTTCTTCGGGACTGCTCTCCTTCAGATTTTTTCGATGCTCTCGAGGGAAAAACCCTGGGTATTCGTGGGAATGACCGTTGCCGGTGCGATCGGATGCATCGCTGTTGCAGCCCTTGTGAGCCCCACGCTGGTCAATTCAGGATTCAGTGCTCTCTCCTCATTTTTCGGGCAGCGTTTCCAGGATTTCCCCATCGATGAACAGAAACCCTGGTCACTCGTACAGATATGGGGCAGCTACAATATCGGCATCATTCTTGCCCTTGCCGGGATAGCTCTGCTCGCCTACCGGTTCTGGAAAAGGGAGTGTCCGGCTCACCTCTTCGTCGTGGTTTGGGGTGTGATCGTGCTCATCTCCACAATCCAGCATTCACGGTTCGAATATTACAGTGCCGTTATTGTGGTCATCGCTGCAGCAGCTGCCCTCGGGTATGCTTTTATCCTCGATACCCCCCATGCAGGTAAAAAGGCAGGCGCAAAACCCCCCCGGGACCGGAAAAAGAAGAATGAGCCGAAAAAGAGGGAGGCTTCTTCCCAGGAGAAGTCTGGCAAAAGTATGCTCTCCGGTCTGGAAGGGAACGGCACCTCTCTTGTGCTGGCCTGCATGGTAATATTCTGCGGGGTATCCCTGATATCCGATTATTCGATTGCAACCACCACTACGAAGAATACCCTGATCCCGTCTCAATGGACTGAAATCCTTGAATGGATGGACAGCGTGGCGCCTGGCGAGAGCGTGACCTATCTGGGCCCCTACGATGGCGACAACTGGACCTATTCCGCCGGTTCCTATAGTATCCTCTCCTGGTGGGATTACGGCCACTGGATCACCTACCTCTCAAAAAGGATACCGGTCACCAATCCGTTCCAGGACAATGTCAGGATATCGTCCTCCTATTTCTTTGCGGAATCGGAAGACGCTGCAAACCAGATCGCGGACAGGCTGGATACACGATATATCATAACTGACTGGAAGATGGCTGACTCGAAATTCCCTTCCATGGTTGCCTGGTACCGCAGCTCAGTGGCGGACAATGCAGTTACGGACAATTATTATTACCAGGAATTCCGTCTTCCCCAAAAACAGGGGCAGACCAATCAGACGAGGTTCTATCTCAAATTCCAGCCCTATTACCAGACCATGGTGAGCCGGCTGCAGAATTTTGACGGGACCATGGTCGAGCCCCGGGAGGTGGTGTATATCGAGTATGATATACCGGTGACCCGGAGCGGGACTGCGGTGGTGACTCGTTATGAAGTCACTGCTATCGATGCAGCCCGGAACAATCTTGCCCTGTTTGAATCCAGCTCCCATGTGGGCAAGGGAGCCGCCATCGTGAATACAGGACTCGATGCTCCCGTTGAACCGATCGATGCCCTCCGGCATTACCGCCTTATCTCCGAACGGGTGAATGATTCTGCTGCACTCAGCCAGAATTATACCCAATCCGTGAAAGCGTTCGAGTATGTCAGGGGAGCGAGGCTGAAAGGGGAAGGCCGAATCGAAGTGACGATCCAGACGGACCTCGGGCGGACCTTCATCTATCGCCAGGAGAGCGAAAACGGCCTCTTCATCCTCCCGTATGCCACAAAGAATTCTCCCTATCCGGTAAAAACGACGGGCCCCTATCGGCTGGTCTCTTCGGGAAGGACTATCGAGGTCACTGACCAGGATGTCGTGGAGGGCGCCACGATCACGGGGTGAACCCGCCTGCATCCCGATAAAGGTGTCAGGGCAAGGGACCCAGACACCGGCTCTCCAATCAATATATCCGGTTATCCTTTCATGAAAACCAGGGGACTTGCCAAACGTGTTGCAGGGAAATCATTATGCATTTTCCGGCAGAAAAGTCAGGTAGCAGCAAAATAGCATTTGCGGGGGGACAGGACGATACTCAATGAATGATGAGGGGGGCACCACCCAGCCTGACGTATCGGTAATTCTCCCGGCGCTCAATGAAGAGACCACCATAGGCACCTGTATCGGCAAAATCCGGAAAATATTCAGCGATCAGGGGATCAGCGGAGAGATTATCGTCTCCGATTCATCAACAGATAATACTCCGAAGATTGCCAGCGAAATGGGGGCATTGGTGGTGCATCCCCAGCACAGGGGATACGGGTATGCCTATCTGGAGGGATTCACCCATGCCCGTGGGAAGTATATCGTGATCGGTGATGCAGATAATACCTATGACTTCCTTGAACTCCCACTCCTTCTCAATGAGCTTGACAAGGGTGCCGATCTCGTAATCGGGTCGCGATTCAGAGGGGAGATTAAGAAAGGGGCGATGATTCCCCTCCACCAGTATATCGGAAACCCTCTCCTTACCTGGATCCTGAACCACGTCTTTCATGCCAATTTTTCAGACACTCATAGCGGATTTCGTGCCTTCCGGGCTGAAATCCTTCAAAAACTGGACCTGCAGAGCTGGGGGATGGAATTTGCCTCCGAGATGGTCATCAAGGCCTCCCGTGAAGGTCTGAAAATAAAAGAAGTCCCCATCACGTACTACCCAAGGGGAAGCCCGTCAAAACTGAGTAGTTTTTCTGACGGGTGGCGACATCTCCGGTTCATCCTTCTGTTAAAACCGATGCCATTTCTCACCATTCCCGGTATTCTCTGTACTTTTTTTGGATTAATTCTGATGGCAGCGTTTTACACGTCAGCCAATGATCCCACCGGGCGATTGCATTCTTTTATTCTCGGTGCAATTCTTATTAGCGGGGGTCTCCAACTCTTCCTTTCAGGGATATTGATCAAGGTGTATTCGGTCATCCATGGGTTTGAGAAGAGAGTGGGTTTCATTGTAGATCTCTTCAACTATCATACCCTTGAAAGGTTCCTGGCGGTGGGGATCGTGCTCACTCTTGTAGGATTGGTTATCGGGTGTTTCATCCTGAAAAGCTGGATCTTCACGGGATTTGGAGAACTCGCCCAGATCGGTAATGCAGTACTCTCTCTGTTACTTATCATCATCGGGCTGGAGGTTGCATTTACCACGGTCTTCATCAGCATGATGTGCCTCAATGATGAGACTTCTCCATAGTGAGAGGGGGATCTATGCGGATTGCTTTCGTGTATGATGCGGTGTATCCCTATGTTCTTGGGGGGGGTGAGAAGCGGGTCTGGGAGATTGCCCGACGCCTGGTTGTAAGGGGGCATGAAGTCCACCTGTTCGGGATGCAGTTCTGGGAAGGGGAGCAGACGATCACGAAAGAGGGCGTTATCCTTCACGGGGTATGCAAGCCTTTTACTTTCTATCGGAAAGGAAAACGCAGGATCCTGCCAGCATTTATCTTCGGTATCATGGTTTTTTTGGCCCTTGCCAGGGAGAAATTCGATGTGGTGGACTGCCAGCAGTTTCCCTATACGTCAGTTTTCGGTTCTGCAGCCGCCTGCAGGATCTCCAAATCTCCCTTGGTTATCACCTGGTACGAGGTGTGGGGAAATTACTGGTATGAATACCTGGGACTCAAAGGTGCAGCAGGCATCGTGCTCGAACGTATTGCCGCCCGGGTCAATGCCCATACCGTCGCTATTTCTGAAACGACAAAGGCTGGTTTACTCAGACTGGTCAGGGACAGGGAAATTACGGTTCTTCCGATAGGTATCGATATCGCGGAGATTGATGCAATACCCCCATCAGAATTCAAATCGGATATTATATTTGTTGGAAGGCTCATTCGGGAGAAGCATGTCGATGTACTGATCGATGCAATCAGTATTCTTAAACCGAATCATCCAGGGATACAATGCCTGATTATTGGTGGGGGACCTGAACGCTGGGACCTCGAAAACAAGGTAAAGGAGAAGCGACTCTCTGATTCTGTCACCTTCACCGGATTTTTTAACGATTCACGGGAAGTATATGCACGGATGAAGTCCTCCCGGGTATTTGTCCTTCCCTCAACCAGGGAAGGATTCGGGATAGTTGCCCTGGAAGCCCTTGCCTGTGGTATCCCGCTCGTGACGATTGATCACCCAAAAAATGCAAGCAGGGT
>CAZRAQ010000028.1:0-22205 GCA_964598015.1 uncultured Methanoregula sp.
AAACCATTTCCTCTCGGGGAACCCAAGGGTGCTTGAGGTCGATGCAACAAAGTGAGAGGACCAAAAGGATTTCAGGAAAGAATGTGGGACATAACCATGACAACAGCAACAATGACACTCCAGGTCGAAAAACCAATCGAAGCATTACCCTCCTCGGCAAAGGCAGTATTTTCCCTGCTGGTCGATGGAAAACCACGGACGTTGAACGAGATGGTGGGAAGTGTCTCCTTCTCACCCCGCACGATCCGGAACGCATTGAATCGCCTGAAAGAAGCCGGGCTCATCGTCGCCAAGTTCAATTTCAGGGATGCAAGAAAACCCCTTTACCAGCTCAAGGCAGGGTAAAAGAGAGAGAACGAAAAGCCCGGGGGATGTTTCCCGGGCGGCTGACGTCAACAGTATCGGTGAGGTGCACAATGCAAAAGATGATATGTATCGTCTGCGGCCATGTCTATGACCCTGAAACAGGGGACAAAGGCATCGCATGCGGTGTAGCGTTTGAATCAGTTCCCGCTGACTGGTGTTGTCCGGTCTGCGGTGCAGCGAAAACAAAGTTCGTTCCAAAGAAATGATAGCTCAAGGTTCCTGACAATCCTTTTTTAGCTTCTTGAGGAACCCTGTCATACCAATTCCTTCGGCAGGAGATTGGTTCAAATTTACCATTATTCTGCAGGGATTGGCTGGATCCCCTTTGTCCCTGGCGGGGGGTTGTGAAGGAGGGGGAGAGCTCAACCGAGAAGGCGATCCGTAATGCTCATACGGTCCTGGCTCTCCTGTTGTGGCTCCGCCAGTTCCAAAACGGGTCAGAGCGGTATCGTTCGTTCAGGGGAGAGGAGGATATCGTTTGGGAGCCCCGAAAGCGCAACTGCAGCAAGTGCACCGATAACCCCGCGGCCCCCATGGAGGTCGATCCCGTGTTTCCCTGCAGTCTCCTCTGCTGTTTTTTGGCTGACGATGTCGTCCCGGGCAGATCGCCCATATGATCTGAGCGAAGGATCGATGCGGAATCCCTGTTTTACTGCAATACCCCATTCAGCAGAGAGCGCTTCGTCCTCAACGAACAGGAGCGATCGTTCCACCACCTTTTCACAGGATTCCGGGGTTACCGCGAGCTCGATGTAACTGCAGGAATTCCCCGCAGTCCTCCACGGGACATCCGGATTGAGCATGACGATATGGTGCCCGATCGGGATCACCCCTTTTGTTGCGCCAAGGAACTGGAGGAGCGCAAGTGCAAGCGCAAATGTTGCCCCCCCCTCCCGGCTGTCGGTATCATCGATACCGATCATGAGGTGGGAGAGGGCACGGGTCCGGACCACTCCCTCGACCACATTTCCCTCCCGCCCAAGCACTACATCGCACACTCCATCCGCATGCGCCATCATGTCGGTTAGGGAATAGGCAGGGCCCCCGATGCAGCGGATATGCTGGACAATGAAAGCCCCTTCCCGCTCAATCCCGCTCAATCCCACGGCAGAAGCAGGATACAGGCCGATCCGCACGTCGGTATGGCCGAGCCTGACAGATTCCCGGAGGAGCGTCCCGTCCCTGCGCACCTGCAGCACCACCCCGCCGGCAAGCGAGTGATGGTACCCGCAGAAGGCGGCGCATGCTCCACTCAGGCATTCGTGAAAGATCTGGACCTGGTCCCCGTCGACCGTCGTAAAGATCTTCCTGCAGGCACTCTGCGGAAGTGCAGACAGGGCAGCATAGCGGGAAGGAGAACGCCCCTGTTTTTTCTCCCGCTGGCCAACGCATCCTTCTTCAACCAGCCGGTTGATCCAGTCCTGGGCAGTACTCCGGGGCACCCCGGCACCATTCTGGACATCGTTGACGGTGAATGACCCTTTTTCGAGGGTATACGCCCTCATCAGGTGGAGAAACTCACGTCTCCGTTTAATGACCCCGCGCATGATTATCCTTGAGAAAGAGGAGGTCCCCGATGCATGCACTGGCCGTCTCCTTGGACCCCGCCCCCTTTCCGATAAGGGTGATCTCCCCGGCCATGTCGGTATCGATCGTGATGGCATTCAGGGTATTTTCTACCACGAGGGGATGGGTCCGCGGGAGGATCCGGGGAGATACCCTGAGGATTCCTTTCTCAGGGACGGCCTCTGCGATCAGCCGGATGGTGCAGTGCTGCTCCTCGGCAAGCCGGAGCGCATCGTTGGTCAGCATATCGATCCCGGTAATGTCCACATCGGAGAGTTTCACATTCCGTTTCCAGATCGTGTTTGAGAGAATAACGAGTTTTATCGCGGCATCGATCCCTTTCACGTCATACGTGGGGTCGGCCTCAGCATACCCCATCTCCCTGGCCTCGAGGAGGGCCTGTTCATACGTGAGGCCTTCTTCTGCCATTCTCGTCAGGATAAAATTGGAGGTGCCGTTCAATATACCATAGACCGCTAGCACCCTGTTTCCGGCAAGTCCGTGCTCGAGTGTGTGCATGACAGGGATAGCTCCCCCGACCGTAGCCTCGTACCGTATGGCCACGCCATGCTTTCTGGCGAGCGACTGGAGCGTGGCAAAGTGCAGAGCGATGGGCCCCTTGTTGGAGGTCACCACATGCTTTCCCCTGCAAATCGCGGTCTTCATGAACCCGGTCGCTGGCTCGCCCGAACCTGCATCAGTCGGGGTCACCTCAACGAGCGCGTCATAATCCCCCCGTTCAACAACATCGGCTGCAGAAAGTCCCTTATCTCCGCACACCCCCCGCTCCCGTTTCGCCATCAGGACCTCCTCGATGTGGATCCCCTCCGGGTCGAAGAGTGCGCTCTTTGAATCGGCAATACCGGTGACCGTAAGCCCGAGGTCCTTCGAATCGATCATCTCAAGGAGGCCGCGGCCGACCGATCCCATCCCAAGGATGGCTACCTTCATCCCGTCGCCTCCAACGGCTCGATGACGAGGAGATTTTTTTCTTTTGCAACGCCGCGGAGTATACCCAGCGCCTGTTCCATGTCAGCCCGGTTCACGGCTTTGATAACCAGGCGTGCGGATGAAGGTTCATTGATGGCAGGCATCACCATGGTGAGCTCGGTCACCTCTGCAAACCCGGTGCAGTCGATACGGTCTACGGTGTCGCCGAGATCGGTATGCATGATATGGCCGATCATGATCATGGTCTGTTTGTACAAGAGCCGCTCTTTTCCTATCCGAAGCACATTCACGCCCTGGTTCTTTATCAGTGAAAGCAGCTCCCCCAGGCGCTGTTCCTGGAGCTCGAGCACGATCTGGACGCCGAGCACATCCCCGGTTGGGTTCTCATCCCGCTGATGGATAACCGCGATAATATTCCCGCCCACTTCCGATATCGGTTTCAACGCGGCCACGAGCTGACCGGGAGAGTCCTTCATCTCCAGTTTCATGGATACCTGCACCAAAAACCACCTGTACCTCTATTCGAATCCGGGAATGATTAAGTCTTTCACCCGGTGTCATCTCACGCTCAGCTCGCCATGTCCAGAGGGCGAGAGATACACCAACCGAGAACAGGGCATGGTGCTTCAGCCACCCCCCACCCGCCATCAGGCCCTAGGGGATGGGACGGGAACTCCGTACGGCCTCTTCGTGTGCCTCTTCGGGAAGCAGATGGTATTTCTGGCAGAAAAACGCAAACGAGCGGTTTCTCTGCCGTGCGGCATGGGGTGAGAACAGCGTGATGATGTCCCCCATGAATGCGATTCGGGAGGTATAATGCCGGGGGATCATGCCATTGAAAATCTCCTTCGTGATGGAGTCCGTAGCCCCGTACTGCCTGATGCCGAGCCGGTGCTGTGCCCGTTCATCAAGCCCGGCCAGGTACCAGCTCTCGATCTCTTTAATAATGACGACGACATGATTGTTTTCATACAGCTCGTATCGATTATTCAGCACCTTTTTCTTGGCCTGGACACTCGGCTCCCGGTCGATATCGGCACACATGATGAAATCGTGCCCCATCTCAATGATACTGTGGACGAAGCTGTAGACTTTCTCATTCTTCATGCAGGCGTACATGACTATCTCGACTGAGACATAGGTATCGGCAAAGAGCGGCCGGATGACCCGGGAAAAGAACCTCTCGTCATCATTGCCTTCAACCAGGATGAAAAGGCGGCGTTCCGTCATTCCATTCCGAGGAGATTCTGGATGAAGAGATCCTCGATACCGATCTCGTGTTCAAGAAACGTGCGTATCTCCTTCCGTGTAGACGGGCGGCTCAGTCCGGAAAATCCGTCTGCATCCCTTGAAATCAGCAGGATATCCTCTATAGCCACCTGCTTCACCATCTCAGGGTTGTGGGTGGTGACGATGACCTGTTTTGACGACGAGGCATCCTTCAGCATCTCCACGAGCTTGGAGATGAGGAACGGGTGGATATTCCGTTCAGGCTCTTCGATGATCGTGACCGGGCGCTTCTCAAAATAGAGCGCAATGATGAGGGCAAGGATATTGATGGTCCCATCCGAGACCATGGATGCGGGAAGAAACTTGTTTTTACTGTAGATCTCCTTCAGTTTCAGAAAAAGTGACATATCCATGAACTTTTCCACGGCGATCTCATCCACGAACGGGAGCATCTCCTTGATCAGGGTGAAAAATGCAGCCTTTTTTTGAGGATCCTCGAGAATATTCTTTATCACGATGGCAAGATTGCTCCCGTCCTTCTCGAGTTCGGTCTTTCCCATGATGGGGACCGCTCTCTTGAGCAGCCGCGGGTCGAAATCAAACACCTTCATCCCACGGAAGATCCATTCGATCGGGGGTATGCCGGGGACGGAGATCGGGAGGTTCACGATCAGCCATCGTTCGGGGATTTCCCTTTTCTGGAAGTAATGGGGGAAGAGCTCCTGCTCCCTGAGATCGAGGCACTCGGGGGAGATGACACGGTATGCCACAAATCCCTCCACCCGGGAGAGGGTAAGGGTTCCTGCGCCCAGATGATCCATCCCCTCTGCACCAGGCCGGGAAAAATTGCCGGAAATGACCAGAAGATCGAGTGAGATCTCATAATTCTCGCCGGAATCAGGGAACGATAATGCGAATTCGTACTGGATCTCGTATGGTTCGAAATGGATCGGCAGGCCATCCTTCACGCCGATAACGTCCCCTCTCTTCTCTTCGAGGACGTACACAATTCTGAAGTAAAACGGCTTCTTCGGGCCGATGATAGTATTCCGGAGATATTCGACTCCTCCCTGGAGAGAGATGGCGTTATTCAGCCCGTATTTTGCAATATCCCGGATAAATTTAAAGATCTGGATCAGGTTCGACTTTCCTGACGCATTGGATCCGATGATAATATTAAAATTGTCAGGAGCAAAGCGGAGCTCCCTGAAACTTTTGAAATTGCTGACTGCAATCTCCCGTATGGGCATGTAACACCGTCTCTGACTGGATCTACAAATATCTTTGTCCAGGGGGAGCGGTATCTTTCGAAGGAAACGCACGTGAGACTCGGTCGTCACATTCCCCCCGACTGAAAATCGCACATGCAATTTTCATAGCATCAGCTGATGACCGTCGCGGTCGAGCAGAGAGAATGACACGGTCATAGGTATTATCATTGGAAAATGGCTCCCTCATTGTCATCCTTTAAGCCAGATTGAACGGCGGTCATGGGAGTTCGAATGATACGCACATGAGGCTTCTTCCTCACATTCCCCTCCCAGATGAAAACTGCAGATGCGGTTTAATGTGAAAATGTCTCCGGCATTTCCATTTTATATGCTTGTGGCATCGTGACTGTTTTCATGCTAAAATTTGACCTGTACGACTGTCCGATCGAAAGAAAGTTCTCATGACCACCCCCACTTGATGCAAAGGAGGGTACACATGGGGCCGGTCATCAGCGCGGCGCAGCTCACCAAGCGGTATGGTTCACTGGTCGCTGTCGATGCCGTCAGTTTCTCGGTCTCGAGGGGGGAGGTGTTCGGTTTTCTCGGGCCCAACGGAGCAGGGAAGACGACGACGATGAAGATGATCCAGTGCATCTCTCCTGTCACGAGCGGCCATCTCTCTGTCTTTGGCATGGACGTTGACCTCCGGCCCCGCGAGATAAAGCGGATGCTCGGGGTGCTCCCCCAGGAGACCAACCTCGACCCGGATTTTACCTGTTTTGAGAATCTCACCAATTATGCGCGGTATTTCGGGATTGCGAAAAGACAGGCGGGCGACCGCGCAGATGAACTCCTCTCCTTTCTCCAGCTCGAAGAGAAACGGGATGTCCGGATCGAGAAACTATCCGGGGGTATGAAGCGACGGCTTCTCCTTGCACGGGCCCTCGTCAACGATCCCCAACTCCTCGTGCTCGATGAACCGACCATAGGCCTTGACCCGCAGGGTCGTCACCTGATCTGGGAGAAACTCAAGGCCCTGCAGGCCGACGGCAATACGATCGTGCTCACCACCCATTATCTCGAGGAGGCGGAACGGCTCTGCAACAGGCTGGTCATCATGGACGAGGGAAAGATCCTTGTCGAAGGGAGCCCCGGGGATCTCGTCTCGAACTACGTGGGGAGTGATATTCTTGAGGTCGAACATACCCCTCCGGTGATAGCCTGCCTGGATGACATGCACGAGCACTACGAGATATTCGGGGATATCGTCCAGGTGCAGACCACTCATCCCCGCGAAGTCGCAAAAGAGCTGTTTGAACGCTGCAACCCGGGACGTGTGTTTGCCCGGCCTGCATCGCTTGAGGATGTGTTCCTGAAGCTGACCGGGAGGGTGCTCCGGGACTAACCATTATGGATTCCTATCTGATTCCCAGGATATCGCGGCTCTCCCTGAAAGTCTGGCAGAGGAACTGGGATGTGTTCTTCAAGACCTACCAGGTGAATTTTCTCCCGCCATTCATAGAGCCCGTGCTGTACCTGGTCGCAATCGGTTTCGGGCTTGGGATGTTTGTAGGGGAGATTGACGGGGTCCCTTATGTGAATTTCATCGCTCCGGCGCTGCTCGCCATCTCCATGATGAACGCAGCATTCTTCGAATGCACCTATTCCTCGTACGTGCGGATGTATTACCAGAAGACATTTGAAGCCATGATCGCCACCCCGCTCTCCATCGATGACGTGGTGACGGGAGAACTCCTGTGGGGGGCGACGAGGAGCTGCATCTATTCATCGGTGATGCTGCTCGTGTTCGCCCTTTTCGGGGTCGTCGACCTCCCCCTGTCGCTCCTCATCGTCCCGTTCTCATTTCTCGCAGGGCTGCTCTTTGCCTGCATCGCCATGTGTTTTACCGCGATCACGCCAGGAATCGATGCGCTGAACTACCCCTCGTTTCTCTTCATCACTCCCATGTTCCTCTTTTCAGGAACGTTCTTCCCCCTCGACGTACTGCCCCCGGCAGTGCAGACCTTTGCGGTTGTTTTCCTCCCGCTCACCCAGCTTGTTATCATCACCCGATCGCTCACCCTTTCATCCCTCTCCCCGCTCTTCCTGTACAGCCTCATCTGGATTATCCTGGTGACGGCGCTCTGCTTTGTCCTTTCACTCCGCCTGATGCGCAGGAGACTCATTGTCTGAATGCTCCTCATCCGCATCATCGATAAGGACTTAATAGTGAAACGTCATCGTTCTTAGAGCCCAGGGATTCGAACAATGACCGTATATGCATGCTGCCAGACCAATGTAGTGAGCGTCAAGCCTGACGCGACCGTCCAGTTCGTTGCAGGACTGATGAAAGAGAAGAATATCGGTTGCGTCGTGGTGACCGATAACCACCGGCCGGTTGGCATTGTCACCGATCGGGACATAGCGCTCCGGAGCGCTACGCTCTGCGATGAGCCGGAGACAGCCCTGATAGAGAGCATCATGACCCGGGATCCGATGATAATACGGAAGGATACAGGGATATTTGATGCCATACAGGAGATGAAGACAAAAGGAGTCCGCAGAATGCCGATCGTTGATTCGGGCGGAAGGCTCGTGGGCCTTCTCACGGTCGATGACCTCATCCGGCTCCTTGCCCGTGAAATGGCCGATATCGCACGGATTATCGGCAAAGAGAGCCCTTCCATCTGATGTGCTCTCCCTTTTTTAAACTTCCTTGAAAAACGGTAAAGCTTAATCAAACCCGGGATACGAAATTATACCACGATTATCCGTATCCTCTTTCCTTCCGGGCGGGTGAACTCCTGATGCCATCCCTGGCGAACAACAATTCGCGGGGCGTAATTCTGATCATCGTCACCATCGGGACTTTCCTCAATCCGTTCACCGGCTCGTCCATCAACCTTGCCCTTCCGCTGATTGCCGGGGAGTTTTCCATCGATGCCATCATGCTCTCGTGGGTCCCGGCTGCATACCTCCTCTCCACCTCGATCTTCCTTCTTCCCGCCGGTATGCTTGGGGATATCATCGGAAGGGCGAAGGTGTTTTCCACGGGGACCCTGGTCTACACCGCAGCGTCCCTCCTTGCCATTTTCACTCCCAATGCACCCATGCTCCTTGCCTGCAGGTTTCTCCAGGGGATAGGGGGGGCGATGCTGTACGGCACCGCCGTCGGGATCATCGCGGAACTGTACCCCCCGGGAGAGAGGGGGCGGGCTATTGGGATCAACGTCATGGCAGTGTACGGGGGAATGACCCTCGGCCCGTTCATCGGGGGGATCCTGACCCAGTTCTTCGGGTGGAGGAGCATCTTCTTTGTCACGGTGCTTCTTGGATGCATAGTCCTCTGCAATGTCAGGAAATTCCCCCCGCTCCTGAATGAACAGCAGCGCGGAATCTTTGATTACAAAGGTGCCGTGCTCTCAGGAATCGCCCTGATACTCTTCTTTGTGGGCGTCTCACGCATACCCTCAACAGCCGCATTCGGGTTTATCCTCCTCTCAGGGCTTACATTCCTCCTGTTTTACTATGTCGAGACCCACGAGTCGTCACCGCTCTTTCCGATCCCGCTCCTCTCAGCGAACCGGACCTTCTCCTTCTCCAACCTGGCGGCCCTGATCAACTACAGCGCCACCTATGCAGTCACGTTCCTGATGAGCCTGTATCTCCAGGTCGTGCAGGGGATGTCGCCGGCAGCAGCGGGATCCGTGCTGCTTATCCAGCCCTTTGTCCAGATGATTGTCTCCCCGGTTGCAGGCCGTCTGTCCGACAGGATGGATCCCTCGCACCTGGCCTCGCTCGGCCTGCTCATCTCATCGTTTGGCCTCCTCGGGCTGGCACTCCTCGGTCCCAGCGCAGCGCTTCCCCGTGTTGCCCTTTTCCTTGTCCTGCTCGGAGTCGGCCTCGGGCTCTTCTCGACTCCGAACACGACCGTTATCATGGGCAGTGTAGAGCGGGAGCATTACGGCCTTGCATCATCCCTTCTTGCTGCCATGCGGAACACCGGAATGATGCTCTCGATGGGTATCGTGATGATCGTCTTTGCCCTGTACCTGGGGACCTCGGCAATTACACCTGCGATAGCTGCCGGATTCCTTGCAAGCATGCACCTGGTATTGCTCGTGTTTTTTGTGATGACGATCATCGGAGCAATCATCTCACTCGATAGAGAGCGGAGGCTGCCTGCCTTCCTGAAGCCCCGAGCCGGGTAAAAACCTGATATTTTTTTGGACACAAAAAAAGATGCGGAAGGAATTTTGAAACATCAGCCCGCAGGGGGGGCGAAGGGAATTATAGTCCGCCCTTCTCGTTCCAGTAGGTGTATTCGTGGATCCAGGTATCCTTGTTGTATGAGACGAGGGTTCGCATTCGTTCCTTCATTTCGGCATGCATCAGGTCCTGATCCGGATACCGGGTCCTGTCCCTGATCGCATTCACCAGGAGCATGCCGAGATCATATGCCTTCTTCTCGGCGGACTCAAGCGCTTTCGGATAGCCCCCGAGCACCACATCGACACCCCCGACCGTTGTCGCCCCGAGAATTTGCAGGACACTGTTCTGGTAATCGACCACTTCCTTTGCAAATGAACCGCCTGCGGTCGAGACTGAACACCCGTATTTTCCCTCGAATTTCTGGTAGTGGATGGAGTCTGCCATCCGGTCAAGGACCCGTTTCATCTGTGCGGAGACCGAGTTGATGTACACCGGGGATCCAAAGACGATCCCGTCAGCCTCCATCATCTGGTGATAGAGGAAGAGGAAATCATCTTCATGGATGCAGGCTCCCCGCTCATAGCAGACCCCGCACCCGATGCAGAACTCGATGTCAAGGGCGCAGACGTCCACAACCTCGCATGATGCCCCCGCATCAGCTGCCCCACGCATCACGGCATTGACCAGCCGGAGGGTACGGCTCTGCTCCCCCCGCGGACTTCCACAAATACCAAGTACTTTTTCCATGTGGCACCAGAGGATAATTTGGAGAGGACTACTATAACCATACGCTCTCTCCCAATTCCGTGGGGTGATGCGGGTGCACAACACATTTCTCTTTCTGCGATCCAATGATTCCCTGGCTTCGCTCGTATGACAACCTGGTTTTTCATCGGCATCATTGCTGCCTGCCTGAGGATAGTAGGGTATATTCAGGAGATCGTCAGGATATACAGGGCGAAATCAGCCGCTGACGTCAGCAGCGTCACGTTTTTGCCGTTCACTCTTGGAATTTCACTCTGGGCAGTCTGTGGTGTTTCGGTCAGTGACCAGGAAATCCTCGGTATCGATACGTTCGGTGTCTTGACGATCTTTGTGGCGCTCCTCATCTATTTCCATAACCAGCACCTTCACCGTGCAACCAGCATCAGCGGGGCGGAGGGATGAAGCCCATGGCCTCCAGGGATCCGGTTCCTGATGTGCTGCCCCGGACAATGGCTACGTGGAGGAGGGCCTGATGACGATGCCTGCTTCTGAAGCAAAGGGGGATCCTCCGGACAGCTGGCGCCAGATTCTCTCCGATGCGGTTGCAGCACCAAGCCCCCTCAACACCCAGCCCTGGAGGATGCTCCGGAAAGGGCCTCTCTCCATTGACCTCTTCATCGATACGGAGCGCCTGCTCCCCCTGCTCGATCCGACCTCCCGGCAGGGATATCTCTCCTGCGGGGCGTTTATCGAGAACCTAGAGATTGCGGCTCGCGAGGCAGGATTCCGGGCTGACATCACGCTTTTCCCCACGGGATGGCCGGGGGCAGCGATGAGCCCCCGGGAACCTGTTGCGAGGATCGAACTTGTCGATGGGGACAAACGGGGTTCCGACCCTCTCTACTCCTGCCTCCACACGCGGCATACCAACAGGAGGATGTATACGGACAAGGAGATCCTCCCCGAAACCTACTCAGCCCTGGCCAGTGCATCTGACCTGGAGTTCACCTCGTTCGGGTTCTCTGCCGACCCCTCGTTCAGGCAGGATCTTGCAGGGTATCTTGCGGAGGCCATGGAGATTGCACTCTCTGATCCCGATCGCCTTGCCGAACTCCTCTCGCATGTCCGGATCATCGATCCTCCAGGGAAGGATCGTCAGGAGGGGATTGGGAGCGCCGAGCTTGGTCTTTCCGGCATCATGGGATGGCTCGCACGGATGCGCATACGGATGCATGCGAAGGAATCAAAAAACCGCGTGTCAAAGGACCTGCTGATCCGGCTCGCCCAAAAGCAGGCAGGATCCGCCGCTGCTTTCGGCTGGATCGTAACGAAAGGCAATGGGCGCCATGACCAGGTCCGGGCGGGACGGGTATATCAGCGGGTGCACCTGACTGCAACCTCCCACGATCTCTCCCTGCAGGCCATATCCACGATCCTCGAGTCCTATCAAGGGATGGAAGTACCTGCAGGGAAGTTCCGTGACCTTCTCGGCATCCCGGACACCCATACTGTCCAGATGTTGTTCAGGCTGGGGTACTCGCATCCGGGTCATCCGTCAAAAAGGAGGGCAGTACAGGATTTTGTATAGTCCCGGTAGTCCGCCGTGGGCAGCCGCGACTTCTCAACCCTCATGTGGTGATGAACTGGACACTGAGGGCAACAAGATAGAGTGCGATCCCGCACAGGGCCAGGGGGAGTGTGTAGTGCCGGATCATCCCGGAGAGATCCTCTCCCGTAGCCCTGCTGATGATCCAGAAATAGGGGTCGGTAACAAACGAGAAGAGGAAACATCCGGCCGCGACCATGAGGACGAGAGCAACGGGGTTGATTGCTGCAGCAACCGGTGATCCTGCAAGGATTCCGGCACTAACGACTGCGGTAACGACCCGGGAGCCCTGTGCGGTCTGGATCAACGAGGCCAGCACGAAGGGTAGTAGGAGAACCGGAACAATCCCCGCGATCTGTCCTAATGCTGTTTCTGAAAATCCACTGGCAAGGATCACTCCTGCAAGCGCCCCGGCCCCGCAGATGTCAAAAATGATAATGCCGGCGTGCTTCGTCCCGCGCTGCAACCCTCCGGCGCGTGCACCAGGAGCGGCCATCGCAAGAGCGGTCACCGCACCTGCAAGCATGATCACCTGGATGAGTGCACCGTGCGAAAGGCCGAGGGCAAGCCCGACAGGTATCGCAAGGAGAATGGCAATAAAAGGGGCGTACGAACGGAACGACCGCTCCGCCCGGGATGGGTCACTTCGTGCGGATTCATCGCGATTATCGGAAGCATCACCGGGACCTTTGCGGCGCAGGAACCACTTCCGGTACACGACAACAACTCCGGCAAGAAGGACGAGAGAGAGCGGTATGGCAAGGGCGTCATACCATACCGGGGAGAGATCGGGCGCAAGGGACTGGACGAGGGGGATGACGGCAGGGGCAGGATACACCAGCCCGAATGATATCAGGCTTCCGACCGCTCCACAAAACAGGAGCATCTTTCGCTGATATTCACCACTCCCGAGTCCTTTGACGACAGGGGTGAGTATGACGAACGCGGTGACGCTGCAGGCGACCGGAAGGGCCAGGAGGTACCCAGAGAGCCCTGATAGGGTGAACGGGTTGCCTGAATAGTGCCTGATATCTTCCACGATCCGCTCGATATACCCCTGCTCCTGCAGGGTTGCTGCGATGATTGCCCCGGATAGAATGATAAGGGCAAACAGGGCGAAAACCCGCCCCAGGCCTGAAGTGATCACGCTGATCAGCTCGTCGGCGGGCATCCCGATAAGAATCCCAAGAAAAAGTGCTCCCCCGATCAAGTTGAAAATCGGCGGGATACGGAACCGGATCCCAAGAAATGATATAAGGAGAAGGGTCAGGCCAAGGGCGGGAAGAGGGTCCATCAGATATTCTCAGGGCATTGAAAGCAATAAATACATGACGTAGCCAAGAAAACATCTTCCAATCCATTTTCAGGGACAAAGAAAATAAAGGCAGGGACGATGATTGTCTCCTGATGAAGGCTGGTGAAGAGGAGATCCTGCAACGAAAAGAGATCAAAACACCTGACCGGACATTTCTGCTGCTGCTCACGGAAAGAGACCTCGGGGCACAGTATCCAGGAATGATCCTCTACTCCCTCCGCATCCTGTCCGGGGAGACTGAAATTGCGCAGTTTGGGACAAACACCTACGAGTATCCCCCTTCCTCCCCGATACATGCACGTGGGGTCGTGCAGGCAAAAGCTGATGAATGGGAGCGGGAACTTCTCTCGAATGCTCCTGAATTTCAGGCCTGGCATGAGAGCATGGGTGCCGGTTCGTCCGCAGAACCACGAACTCCTGAAGTCCTGATCCTGCAGGGAAGCCCGCGACCGGCAGGAAACTGCAGTGTGATGGCGGGATGGGCACGGGATGCCGCGGAACGTGCAGGCAGGACAGCAGAGGTGGTCTACATCGATGACCTCACGATACGGCCCTGCATCGGATGCTACCAGTGCTATAATACCGGAACCTGTATTTTTCATGATGACATGGCAGGGATTATCAGGGCACTCTCCGCCGCCCGGGTTGTTGTTGTCTGCACCCCCGTCTATACCAACACCGTTCCCGGCAGCCTCAAGATTCTGTTCGATCGATGCCAGGCATACCATGCATATTTGATGCGGAACGGTCATTCTCAGAAAAAGAAGGGGCTGCTCTTCTCAGTGGCAGGACGGAAAGGGAGGGAGAATTTTTCCTGCGTTGCCAGAGTCGTCGACGCATGTATGGAAAACATCCATATCCGGCCTTCAGGGAAGGTCCTGATCGATGACCTCGACAGGGCAGGGGATGTCAGGACCGTTCCGGGCGTTGAGCTGCAGATCAGGGAGACTGTGGAGCGTGTGTTGTGATACAATTACTACAAAACTCCCGGAAACCCCGGAGTGTCGGGCAATAACCCGCCAGAGAGCTACAAAATTCTCCCCCGACGGGTATTCCCCCAGTCGTGTAAAAACAATATCCTAATCCTGCTTCCCATCGCACCTATCCTGCATGGAGCAGGAAACAGTCCGGACCCTCAACCAGGATATCGTGGCGTGTACCAGGTGCAGGCTTGCCCTGACAAGGATCAATGCTGTTCCCGGGGAGGGCCCCACAGACTCGCGATTGTTCTTTATCGGGGAAGCCCCGGGTAAAAACGAGGACCTCTCCGGGAGGCCCTTTGTCGGGCGTGCCGGTGCAATCCTCGACGACCTCCTCTCCTCCATTGGCCTCGAGCGGAGGAGTGTTTTTATCACCAGTATCCTCAAGTGCAGGCCTCCGGAAAACAGGAATCCAGGCAAGGAGGAGATTGCTGCCTGTGCAGGATACCTGTGCCGGCAGATCGACCTCTTTTCCCCGGAACTGATCATCCCCATGGGGCGGCTCGCCTCAGAGTGGATCTTCTCCCGTTACGAAATCCCCCTTGCACCCATCAGCAGCATCCATGGGAAACTATTTCATACGGCAACTCCCCGTCAGAAACTGGTGATTATCCCCGTCTACCATCCCGCTGCAATCACTCACAACCCCCTGCTCAAGGGTGCTCTTTTCGAGGATTTCAAAGTCATCGGAGAGCTGCTGGGAACAAAGGAGAGCCGCGGCAGGAATGCCCGGCGAAAGGATGAATATCTGACCGGTAAATGAAGGCAGATCGGGAGATCGGTCCAGGCTGTGCCACAACAAAATTTCAGGACAACAGTGCCCCTTCAATTTCACCCGATCGGACCATGCCTACGCCGATCGCTTCCATATCATGGCAATTGGCGCGATGAATATCCTGGTTCTTTGCCGCAACGGCATCTTCCACGAGCCTCACCGTATAGTTGAGGGCACAGGCATCAAAGACCGTTGTCCGGATACAGTTCGGAGTCTGGATTCCCACAACAAAGACCGTGTTCACCCCAAGCGTCCGGAGCACCAGGTCAAGCTCGGTATGCATGAACGCGCTCATCCTGGTTTTCCTGATGAGATATTCACCTTCGCGGGGTTCGAGCTCCCCGATAACCCCTGCTCCCTTTGTCCCTTCCATTGCAAACGGCATCGTTTTGAAGAGATTGCTCCGGAAAAGCTCCACATCGGAGCCGTCCCTGCGGTGAACACGGATGACATGGAAGACCGGTAGCCTTTTTTCCCGGAAAACTGCAAGAACTGACTGGATCTTCCCGATGATCAGGCCCGCGTCGCTCACCTTCAGGGGTGCGCCGTCCCGGACAAAATCATTCTGCATGTCGATAATAAGGAGTGCAGGTTTTTTCATTGAGATCTTCACCTCTCTAAAAAGAGGGTGGTGACAGCAAAAATACGATCGGCCTGGCGATACGATGCATGCGAACCGGATGCAATATTGCAGGGAAATGAACCAAAGAGGCACTCTGCCTCTGGGTGTCATCAGGCAAAGGGGAACTGAGTTTTACGTGCAAAATTTTCATTGCTTTGGTGCGAAGTCATCGGGACTTCATACCCTTTTTTAAGCCTTCCAATTTTTTCCCTATCTCTGATGAGAGAGGGGTGGGGCCTGTTATGGCATCATTCGCAGATATGTCGCCAGGTATAACGGTTATCGCGATTTTTGAGCGTCTTGCAGCGCCCAAAATACGTCTCTCCCCATATCCACGGCTGGTAATTCCGGCACATATCCGGTTTTACCTGGTGGATACCACAGATGTATCTGGCTTTTTTTATTCTCTGCAGAAACGGGCAGACGGTGGGATACCCCCCCGTCCGGGGGTCCCTCATCTCGATCAGGACGACCGATCCGAGATCCTCTGGCAGAAGATCGGCGCAGTTCACCCGGCTGCCGTCCTCTCTCGCCGCAGAGAAATGGAGGAGGATATCCCTCCTGTCCTGTTCGATCCAGGAATAGAGGTTCATCACGGTCGGCGTGATCGAATTCCCAAAAATTCTGCAGCAGAGTCCGCACTGTTCGCAATCGTCGCCCTGGTCATCCGGATCAGTTTCAGTCATTCTGTATCCCCTTTTTCTGCAGATCACATCGGTGATCTGTGAATTGTCCCTTCGTTTGGAATGAACCGCACCTTTTGCGGCTGAACTCTGGCGGCCCGCATCGGTCCCATCAACCGCACCCCGCAGAGGACCGAGGTGTACTGCAGGGGAAAGAACCCCTGCTCACTTCGGCCGGTAATATCCCCACTTTTCAAGTCCACGGGCAAGTTCTTTTGACCCTGCTGCTTTCTCATCAAGAGAGATGCCCTCCTTCCACGCTTCAATCGCCTGCATGGTCGCCTGTGCACCGGCCCTTGTGCCATCCGGATGCCCGTGGATCCCGCCGCTGACGAGCAGGATCATATCTTCCCCATAGATATCAAGGACATCCGGGACAAGACCGGGATGGAGGCCGCCGGAGGAGACCGGGAATGCACTCTTTATCCTCCCCCAGTCCTGTGCGAGGAGGGTATGCCCGGATGCCTTGGTGTGGGAGTTCCGGAGGACATCGGCAATGAGCCGCACCTCCTTCTTCGTCCCGGTAAGTTTTCCGACCGCTGTCCCGGAATGGATCTGGCTCACCCCGATAAGCCGCATCAGTTTCGCCAGGAACTGCATGGTTATCCCCTGCTTTGGGTACCGGTCGAATGCCGAATGCATTGCCCGGTGCGCATGGATCGCGAGGCCAAGGTCGGAACAGTAATCCCTCATCGTCATTACTGCCGATGTTCCCGCAACGACCACATCGATCATCGCGTAGTTCCACCCGTACTCGGCAAGCAGGGAGGCACGCTGCTCCATGGTGGCGGTATCGGCAGTAATATTGAGAAAAGCGGATTTTCTCTCCCCGGTGAGCTGCTCGGCTTTCTCCCTCATTTTTGCAAGGAGCCTGACCCTGTCCTCGAAGCGGTTGAAGGAGGTCGACGTCAGGTTCTCGTCATCCTTGACAAAATCAAACCCCCCCATCCATGTCTCAAATCCGATGGCAGCATGTTCATCGGCAGAAAATCCGACCTTCGGTTTCGGAACAGCACCTGTGAGAGGACGCCCGTGGACCTGCATCATATCCCGGATTCCTTCCATGCCAAAGTGCGGTCCCTTGAAGTGCGAAATATAGGCAGGAGACAGAGTGGCATCGATAAGCCGGAGATGCTTCAACGCCTTCATCCCGAAAATGTTCCCGGCTATCCCGCTCAACAGCTGGGGGGCGTTTCCTTCCTCCCATAAGGCGAGAGGATAGGCAATCTTCACATAATTGCCATCAATTTCAAAGACCGTTGCCTGGAGGTCTTTCATCCGAGGGGGAAGCGTAAAGAGGGTCGTCCATGTCCCCGTCGAGCTTTCTGACGCAATCCTCCCTGCCGCCTCCTCCCTGCTGATACCGGCTGCCGGTTCAAAGTAATAGAGGCAGATCAGTTCATCCCGGGCAGGGGTATAGCCCGGGTCCACAAAATCCATGTACCAGTCAATTGCCATGGGATCCCTGTAGTAAAAGAGATCTGAAACCTGATTAAGGATGTACCGAAATGACGATGCCCCAGAATGCCTGTCCGGACTCCCAGGGCGTATCGAGCCGTGGGAAAGGAGGGGAATTCGCAGGAAGCTGATCGGGTGAATGGGGAGACCTGAGCCTCGTACCTAGGGCTTGCTGAACGAAGAGCACTGCCGGTTGTCAAAAAACATTGGTTGAGGGAATGTCCCTCACCCCTTATTTTTTCATCACGATCTGGTGTTTTTCGAGGTCTACCTGGTAGTTTTTCGGATCTTTCAGGAGATCAAGTGCATTGATCTTCAGGTCGATCAGTTCTGAATAGTTGAATGATTCGGGTTTCAGGTTGTTTTCCTCCATGTAGTAGACCGCGACCCCGTTCTCCATTTTTCTTGTGGTTACAATATCTTTCATACGATACCCATTCCCCGGCACATTAAAAAAACTATTCCCTGCTGGTTCCCGGGCAGCATCACCAGGATCCCGTTGAAAAAAATGATTTTGCCACCCGACAGAGGGAAGAAGAAAACTGTTAACATCTTGGAAAAGGGAGAGAACTGTAAGCGATTATGAAGAATGCCTTCCACGTGATGCTTATCCCGACCCTTGGGTGCCCCGCGCACTGCAGGTACTGTTGGAGCTCGGAAACAGGTTCACCGAAGATGAGCATCGAAACCGTCAGGGACGTGGTCACCTGGCTGAAAGACTTCAGGAACGACCGGGTCACCTTCACCTTCCATGGGGGTGAACCTCTCCTCGCAGGTGCCGACTTTTACCGGGAGGCCCTTCCGATGCTCTCGGAGGAACTGAGCCACCTGAAACCGGAGTTTGCAATGCAGACCAATTTATGGCTCCTCACCCCCGAACTGGCCGAAATTCTTGCCAGGTATCATGTCCCCCTCGGCACGAGCATTGACGGACCGGAGGAGATCAACGATCTTCAGCGGGGGGAGGGATACTTTGAAAAGACCATGGGTGGGTATGCACTGGCCAGGTCGTTTGGCCTCCAGGTCAGCTTCATCTGCACGTTTACCAATTATTCAGTACAATTCCGTGAGGAGATCTTCAATTTCTTCCTCGAGAACCGGTTCAGGCTGAAACTGCACCCTGCCCTCCCTTCATTGCGTGACAAGAGTCCCGAACAATGGGCACTCTCACCGGAAGAGTATGGGGAGCTGCTGGTCTTTCTCCTCGACAAGTACCTGGACAACATGGGATCAATCGAGATCATGAATATCAATGATCTCTGCCGTTGCATCTTCACCCGGAGGGGATCGGTCTGCACCTTCGTGAACTGCACCGGCAATACCTTCGCTGTTGGTCCTGACGGGAGCATATACCCGTGCTATCGCTTTGTCGGGATGCCGGAATGGGTGATGGGCCAGGTCAGTTCCCGGCCAACGATGGAGGAATTGTCCCGGTCGGATGCATGGCAGCGGATGCACCGTTACGAAGAATACGTGGATACCGCATGTGCAGGGTGCACCCATATCAGGTACTGCCGTGGCGGCTGTCCTTACAATGCCATTGTCCCGACCGGGGGGGAGATTCGGGGGGTTGATCCCCACTGCAGGGCATACCAACGGATATTTTCTGAGATTGGCACACGGTTGAACGAGGAGATGACAGGATCCTCGTTCCTTGACAGGTCATCATTCCCGCTGCCACCTGGGAAGCCGGCCAGGCCGGGTGTCATGGCACTCATCCACAAAGTCATCTCCCGGTAGGAGAGGGATTGGGCCCGGAAAGTCCAGCAGTTCCACGATTCAGGCGACGTAAGAGACCTTTTTATCTCTTTTCCTTGCAAATTTAAAGATTTCAAACCATAGCACGCTGAGGAAACCCATACCGATACAAATGAAGAGGGCTGGCAGGGGTACCGGACTGAACTGGAAGATATCCTGCAGGACCGGCAGGGATATTGCTGCGGCTAGGAAGATGAGTGTCCCCCCTATAACCCACCAGAAGGCTTTGTTTGGCCTGCGCAGAGTCCTGACGATACTTTCAGTCCATGATCGGTTCGTACCGATAAGGGCAAGATTTGCAATCACGATGGTCACAAAGGTGAGGGTGCGGATTGCCGGTTCATCAAGGCCCCCTGCAACTGCTGCGAGATAGATGGCAAGAACCATTCCGAGCACCACAAAACCTTGCAGAAGTGCAATCAGCGTAGTCTTTTTGTCAAGCAGATGTTCAGAGGGACTCCTGGGGCGACGTTGCATGATATCCGGTTCCTCCTGTTCTGCTTCAAAAACTACCGAGCATGCCGGGTCGATGATCAACTCCAGGAATACGATATGCACGGGCAGCAGGATGAGTGGCCAGCCGAGAAGCACAGGAACCAGGGACAATCCCGCAATCGGCACATGGATGGAGATGATATAGGCCATCGCCTTTTTGAGGTTATCAAATATCCGCCTCCCCATCCGGACCGCTGCAACGATGGACGCAAAGTTATCATCAAGCAGCACCAGCGAGGATGCTTCTCTTGCCACGTCAGTTCCCCTGCTCCCCATCGCGATACCAATGTGTGCCGATTTCAGGGCAGGGGCATCATTCACCCCGTCACCGGTCATCGCAACGATCTCGTTTTTTTCCTTCAGGGCTTCAACAATCCGGAGTTTCTGTTGCGGTACAACCCGGGCGAAAATGTTGGCATCCCCAATCAAACCGGAGATACCGTCTTTCCCGGTTGCATCAAGGTCAGAACCGGAAATAACCCTCTCATGGGAGGAGAGGCCTATCTGCGCACCAATGTTCCGGGCGGTTGAAGGGTAATCTCCGGTGATCATGATCACCCGTATCCCTGCAGAGTAGCATTCCCTGATCGCCCCTGCTGCATCAGGTCGTA
Source organism: uncultured Methanoregula sp. (assembly GCA_964598015.1). GTDB lineage: Archaea > Halobacteriota > Methanomicrobia > Methanomicrobiales > Methanospirillaceae > UBA9949. The sequence goes on from CAZRAQ010000028.1 coordinate 20,545, forward strand.
CCGGGTCTGCAAACCCGATCAGTCCGAGGTGGGTGAAGGAGAAGTCATGCTGGCCGTCGGGCAGCTCTCTCTCCCTGAAGACTGCTTTTGCCACGGCGATAACCCGCAGTCCGTCCGCCGCCATCTTCTCAACCTGCACCTGAAGAGGGTTATTCTGTTCCTCTCCAAGATGACAGAGGTCCGCAATCGCTTCAGGGGCACCTTTCGCCGCAATCATGAACTCTCCTCCTGCCCTTGAGCGCCAGACATTGGACATGGCAAGGAGTTCATGGGAGAGGGGATATTCGACCACAAGTTCCCAGTCCCGGTGAAGGTGCTCGGTTCCGTCCAGCTTGTCAAAGCCCGTCTGCAACAGAGCCTGTTCCATCGGATCGAACGGATCTTTCTTGCAGGAGAGTATCGCAAACTCCAGGAGTTCGTGGAATGGTTCGGGCGGAGGATTCCCACTGCCGGGGATGCATTCGAAATACTGGTTGTGAGCCTCCAGCCTCGCAACCGACATGCGGTTGAAGGTGAGGGTCCCGGTCTTGTCGACCGCAAGGACCGTTGCCGCCCCCAGTGTCTCGATGGCAGGGACATGCCGGGTGAGCACATTCTTCTTCGAGAGCCGCCATGCACCAAGGGCGAGAAAGACGGTAAGGACGACCGGGAACTCCTCGGGAAGGATTGCCATGGCAAGCGTGATCCCGGCAAGAAGCCCGTTCAGCCAGTCATCCCGTGTGACGCCATACACGACAATGACGATGGTGCAGAGAAAAAGGCCGATGAGGGCGATATCCCGGACGATCCGTGATGTCTCCAGGTGCAGCTTCGTCTCTTCGCGGGTCAGCCCCTGGAGGGCTTTTCCGATCTTCCCCATCTCGGTGTTCATTCCTGTGCCCGTTGCCTCGGCAATCCCCTGTCCCTGGACGACGAGCGTTCCTGAAAACAGCCATGGCGTATCATCTCCGCCGGGTTTTCTTTGCTGGTGGTTTTCTGCACCGGCATGCTTGCGCACGGGGACCGATTCGCCGGTGAGCAGTGATTCATCCACCACCAGGTGGCTTCCCGAAAGCAGGGTGGCATCGGCCGGGATCCGGTCTCCTTCGCTGACGATCAGGATGTCGCCACGGACCACCTCCCGTCCGGCAATCCGTGTATGGACCCCGTCACGGATGACAAGCGCCCTCGGGCTGGAGAGGTTCTTCAGGGCTTCCAGGGCGTGCTCGGTCTTCTGTTCCTGGTAGACCGTGATCCCGATGATCACCGCGACAAAGAAGAGAAGGATTGATCCCTCCTCAACATCCCCGAGTATAAAATAGATTATCCCCGCTCCAACGAGAAGAATGAACATCGGCTCCCGCACCACATCGGCAACAAGGCGGAGTAATCCGCGTTCTTCTGCCGAGGGTATTTCGTTATACCCTTCGTTGCGGAGACGCAGATCGGCCTCTTCGGCACGAAGGCCAGGAAATGAAGAGATGTCGATGGGGGACATAGCGGGGAACTCTTTGGAGGGTGATGTTTGTCATGACACCCTAAAGGATTGCTGGTGTCAGACACCTCCTTTCATCTCGTGAACAGGTTACCGTATTGGTTATTTAAAAGGACATGGGTGTGACCGTCTCTCTTGTATCGATCCGTGAGCTGAACGATTTCCTGAAATGTCTTTCGTTTCGGAC